>JALYGH010000156.1 GCA_030777205.1 Chloroflexota bacterium | reverse complement strand
CCCCCGCCCGGCTCATGGCCGCCCACCCACCACGTTGGTCTGTCCGTCCGATCAAGCCTCGATGAGCGCGCGCGCCGACTTGCGGCGCGGCTTTCGCCACTCGAACTTGAGCGTGAACGGCAGCCCGTTCAGCATCGGGCGCCGGAGGTTTCGCTGCGCGCGGATCGGCGGCCCGGCCACCGTCGCGATCGGCACGCCGACGTTGGGGAGACTGGGCTCGGTAGGGACGCGCGGCACCGAGGCCGGGCGTGCCCCGAATAGTCGCACCACCTCCGGGCCGTCGAGCGTTTCGACCTCGAGCAGCCGCTCGGAGGCGCGCTGGATCACGTGCAGGCGTGGCTTGATCAGCGCCTCGGCGAGCGAGCGGGCCTCGTCCACGAGTCGGCGGCACTCCTTGTCGATCTGCTCGGCCAGGTGCTCGCCGTAGGCGCGGTAGAATCGCCCGTCATCCTCGCTGCCGACCGCCAGCGCGCCGAGCACCGGGCTCATTCCGTAATCGCACACCATCGAGCGGGCGATGGCCGCCGCCTTGCGCAAGTCGTTCGACGCGCCGGTCGTCACCTGCCCGAAGACGAGCGACTCGGCGACGTGGCCCCCGAGCGCCGAGGCCATCGCCGCCTGGAACTGCGGCACCGACCACATCTTGCGGTCTTCCTCGGGCGTCATACGGGTGTAGCCGCCCATCTGGCCGCGCGACACGATCGTCACCTTCTGGACCGGGTCGGCGTCCGGCAAGAGGTGCGCGACGAGGGCGTGCCCCAGCTCGTGGACGGCCGTCACGCGGCGCTCGCGCTCGGACATCGAGCGTCCCTTGCGACGCGGCCCGGCCGTCACGCGGTCGAGCGCCTCCTCGAAGTCGTGCATCTGGAGCGCGGTGCGGTTGTCGCGCGCGCAGAGGATCGCCGCCTCGTTCAGAAGGTTCTCCAGGTCAGCCCCCGAAAGGCCGGTCGTCTGCGGCACCAGCGCTTCGAGGTCGACGCCCTCGGCGAGCGGCTTGCCGCGAGCGTGGAGGGCGAGGATCTGGCGCCGGGCGGCGGCATCCGGCAGGTCGAGGCGCACCTGGCGGTCGAAGCGACCGGGCCGCAGCAGGGCCGGATCGAGGACGTCCGGGCGGTTGGTGGCGGCCAGCACGATGACGCGCGACCGCGGGTCGAAGCCGTCCATCTCGACGAGGAGCTGGTTCAGCGTCTGCTCGCGCTCCTCGTGGGCATGTCCACTCGGGCCGCCACGCTTGCGCCCGACCGCGTCGATCTCGTCGAGGAAGACGATACTTCGGCCATGCTCGCGTGCTGCCTTGAACAGATCCCGCACGCGCGAAGCCCCCACGCCCACGTACATCTCGACGAAGTCCGAGCCCGACGCCCGCAAGAATGGCACGCCCGCCTCGCCGGCGACTGCCCGTGCCAGAAGGGTCTTGCCATTCCCCGGCGGCCCGACCAGCAGGACGCCGCGCGGGATCCGGGCCCCGACGGCCATGAACTTCTCCGGCTCGCGCAGGAACTCGACGATCTCGGCCAGCTCTTCCTTCGCCTCGTCGGCGCCGGCGACGTCGGAGAAGCGCGTCGGGGGCCGCTCGGCGACGAGGCCGATCCGGGTCGGGCGGACCGGGGTGCGCCCGCCATGGCCGGCGACCGGTGGGTCGCTCGGCCGGGCCGAACCGCGCCGGCCGCTCAGCACCAGGTAGAGCGTGGTCAGGCCCATCGCGACGAGCAGGAGCGCAACAAGCAGTGGCAGCGCCGGCTGATCCTCCGGCCAGGCAATGTCGAGCTGCACGAACCCGGTTCGGACCGCGGTGACCGCTGATGCGGCGATGGCGCCAACCAGGATGACGAAGATCAAGGGGCGTGGGGACGGTCTGGGCTCACCATTCATGATCGGATACTCTCACGTGTGGGCGTGGTGCGGTTTGCTCCAGTGCAGAACCTATGCCATTATGGTGAGCAGCTCGGGGGACGAAATTGGCCCTCCGAACTTCTCACGGAACGCGGGGCCAAGGCGGCGGTTTCGTTACGGTCGCGCCTACCCGGCCTCCGCGGCGTACTGCCCGCGGCGAGGCCGATCGCAGGCCCGCGCGGTCAGCGGCGGTAGATCCGTCGGTACAACCGGGTGCGCCAGGAGCTCTCCATCTCGATCAGTCGCCCGCGCCACCGCTTGACCATTGGCGGCCGGAGGACGATCAGCGACAGCACGCTGACCATGATCAACACGACACCGAGCAGCTCCAGCGGGCCGGCCAGCGCCGCGCGCCCGAGCAGCCGCCCAACGATGAAGAGCAGCACGCCGATCCCGAGCAGGTGCCACGGGGTGGCCGGCTGGAGGAAGCTCAGCGGTCCCCAGTTCGTCGGCGTGACGGGCTCGGGCTCGCGATAATGGCGCGGGCGGATTCGGCCCAGGTCATCCGCTTGGGCCCGCTGCAGCGCCTCCTGCAGGTCCCGATCGATCTGCGACACGCTCCCTCTCCTGTCTCGCGGTCACCGTGCATTAGCATACCGCGTCCAGATGGGAGAGGTGGCGACTTTTGCGGCGCCGCGCTTCGCCGACTGTCGGCGAGGCGACATTCGGTCGGTACATCGGCCGAGGACGGTATCGTCCAACGTAGCAGTTGACCTCCGAAGCTATCGCGGAGTGGGCGGTCCTCAACCGAATCGATCAGCGAGTGCCGCTCGGGCCGTGACCGTCGATCATCGTCGCGCCCATCAGCGACGGCTCGACCCGGAGACCGGGCGCCACGTCCTTGGCGGCCCCCTTCACCGCGCCGACGGCGTCGGGTTGGGGAGCCCGTGACGTTCGGCCGGATGCCCCCTTCGCCCACTGTGATCCCCGTCGCGCCGAGGGCCGACCATGTCCCCTGGTGCGCGTGTAGGGCACTCAGCGGGCCTTCGCCAGCGAGCGGTACAGCGCCGCCGTCCGCTCCGCGACAACGTGCCAGGAGAACTGCTCCTCGACGCGACGACGGCCCGCGGCACCCATCCGCTCGCGGAGGGCGTCGTCACCGAGCAGGCGATTGAGCGCCTCGGCGAGGTCGTGGCTGAACCGGCGCGGGTCGACCGGCTCGAACGAGGCGCCGCCTTGCAGCTCGACCGGGACCAGGATGCCCGTCTCGCCGTCGGCGACGGCCTCCGGGATGCCGCCGACCTTGCTCGCCACGACCGGCGTCCCGCAGGCCATCGCTTCGAGATTGATGATCCCGAACGGCTCGTAGACCGACGGGCAGCAGAAGACGGCCGCGTGGGTGTAGAGCTGGATCACCGCCTCGCGCGGCAGCATCTCCTGGATCCAGACCACGTCGCCGCGCTCCCGGCGGGCCTCCTCGACCGCCTGCTCCATTTCGGCGGCGATCTCGGGCGTATCCGGCTGGCCGGCGCAGAGGACGACCTGGGCGGCCGGGTCGATCTCGGGGATCGCCCGCGCCAGGTGGACGATCCCCTTCTGGCGGGTGATCCGGCCGACGAACAGGACATACGGCCGATCCTTGTCGATCCCGTACCGTTCTAGGGCGTCGGTGGCCGCGACCGGACGGTACAGGTCCAGGTCGATGCCGTTGTGGATGACGTGGATGCGGGCCGAGTCGACCTCGAAGTGTCGGAGCACGTCCTCGCGCGTCCCCTGCGAGACGGCGATGATCGCGTCGGCCATCTCGAGCGCGGTCCGCTCGACCCAGACCGAGGCGTCGTAGCCGCCGCCGAGCTGCTCGCGTTTCCAAGGGCGCAGCGGCTCCAGCGAGTGAGTCGTGACGACGAGCGGGATGCCGTAGGCGAGCTTGATGCTGATGCCGCCGAAGTGGGTGTACCAGGTGTGGCAGTGGACGACGTCGGCGTCAATGTCGGTGGCGGCCATTCGGATGTTGCGCTCGAACGCCCCAAAGACCGGCCGGAGCGGCTTCGGCGCGGTGAAGTCGGCGTCGTCGAGGCCGTAGCCGCGCACCGTCAGGCGGCCCTCGTCGATCGCCTGGTCGCCGAAGCTGCGTACCTCGACGTCGATCAGGTCCGCGAGGCTCTTGCTGAGGAACTCGACGTGAACACCGGCGCCGCCGTAGACGTACGGCGGATACTCGTTGGTCAGCAGGAGTGCCTTCATCGCTGGCTCCTCGGCCGAAGGTAGGGTACGTCTGCCGGTCGGGCTACGGTTAGGACGGGTGCTCAGGCTGCCTGCGGGCGCGACACGAAGCGTGCACGTGGTGAGGACGGCGTCACGCCGACCATGACGAGCGTACCGACAGCACGCCCGTCGGCGAAGGCGGTGGGAGCGCCGTCGCCTGTATGTGGTCCGGAGAGGCTGTGATTTTATCCCCCGGCCGGCGAGTGGAGGGCCTCCGAGCAAGGGGCGGCGGTGGAGGGGTGGGATCTCCGACAGCCACCAGCGAGTCGAGATACCTCGGCACATAAAGGCCAAGATTCGCTGGCTACTGCGTCGCGGCACGATCGTTGCGCTGGTACACTACTGTCATATGGGTAGAAAGAACGGACGGGGCGCCGACGGCGGCCTCCCGCAAGATGGTCTGAACGGTCACGACGACCTCCGCGACTCGGCAGCCGACGGGCGCGCGTACGACCGCGCCGACGAGCGGCGTGATGGCTTGGCGCCGGCCGAGGGCGCGCAGGTGATGCTGGCCGCCTTGGATTGGCCGGAGTCCGACGTCTGGGACGCCGACGACTCGCTCGACGAGCTGGCCCGGCTGGTCGAGACGGCCGGCGGGACCGTCGTCGGGCGGACACTCCAGAAGCGCGATCACCCGGACCCGGCCACCTTCTTCGGCCGCGGCAAGGCGGCCGAGCTGGCCGAGGCCCGGCGCAACCCGCCGCACTTCGACCTGCTGGTCGTCGACGCGGCGCTCAGCCCGACCCAGCAACGGAACCTCGAGCGCAAGGTGGACGGGCCGGTCCTGGACCGTCCGGGGCTGATCATCGAGATCTTCGGGCAGCGCGCACGCACCCGCGAGGCCCGGCTCCAGGTCGAGCTGGCGCGGCTCGAGTACCTGCTGCCGCGCCTGAGCGGCGCCTGGTCCCACCTCGAACGGCAGGTCGGTGGGACCGGCGTGCGCGGCGGCCCCGGCGAGCGCCAGATCGAGTTGGACCGCCGCTTGATTCGCGACCGAATCACCACGCTCAAGCGCGAGATCGAGCAGGTCCGCGCCCATCGCGCCCGGGCGCGCGCCGCCCGCCGCTACGGGCCGCCCCAGGTCTCGCTCGTCGGCTACACCAACGCCGGCAAGTCGAGCCTGATGAACCGATTGACCGAAGCCGGCGTGACGGCCGAGAACAAGCTGTTCGCCACGCTCGACCCGACGACACGGCGGATGGGGCTGCCGGGCGGCGGCTACGCCGTCATCTCCGATACGGTTGGCTTCATCCAGAACCTGCCGCCGCAGCTCATCGCCTCCTTCCGCGCGACGCTCGAAGAGCTGGAGCAGGCCGACCTGCTGCTCCACGTCGTCGACGCCGCGCACCCGGCCGCCCGCGAGCAGCTCGCGGCCGTCAAGGACATCCTCGAGGAGCTCGGGCTCCGCGAGAAGCCATCGCTGCTCGTGCTGAACAAGGCCGACCTACTGAGCGGGCCGCTCGACCTGGTGGCGTGGGGCGTCGCCGAGGAGGATGCGATCGTCGTCTCGGCCCAGACCGGTTTCGGAATTGGCGCCTTGAGGGCGAGGATCGCCCGTCGCCTCGGGATGGCCGTCCGCGAGGTCGAGGTGGAGTTGCCGTTCTCCGAGGGGCGGCTGGTCGCCCTGTTCCGCCGCGAAGGGTTCCTGATCCACGAGGAGGCCCGCCCGCGCGGGATGCGCCTCCACGGCCACCTACCGGAGCGCCTGCTGCCGACGTTCCGCCGCGCCGGGCGCGTCCGCGAGATCGACACCGCCCCGGTTCCCGGCTGGCGCTGAAATAGCCCCAGAACTGGGCAGGGCGTATGTAGCACCCGCGCGCCCCGCGTGCTATCGTCTCGGCTCGTGCGCCGAGCCATCCGCCCCTTGACCGCTCCCGCTTCCATCCCGTGCTGACCGTCCGCGCTCCGGCGACGAGCGCCAACCTCGGGCCGGGCTTCGACTGCCTCAGCCTGGCGCTGGACATCGCGAACGTCGTGGAGGCCCGCCCCGCCGATTGCGTGAGCGTCGAGGTTGTCGGCGAAGGGGCCGGGCAGCTCCCGACCGACGCGACCAACGAGGTGTACCGCGCGCTCGGGTCCGTGTTCGCGTCGCGGGGCAAGCCACCGCCGCTGCTCCGGCTCCGCTGCGAGAACGTCATCCCAACCAGCCGGGGACTCGGGAGCAGCAGCGCCGCGCGGGCGAGCGGGCTGCTGCTCGGGAACGCCCTGCTCGACGATCCATTGTCCCCGGATGAGCTGCTGCGGCTCGGCGCCGAGCAGGAGGGTCATCCGGATAACATCGCGGCCTGCCTGCTCGGCGGCATCCAGGTCTGCGTGTCGAGGGACGGGCGAGTAGAGCACTGCCGGGTACCGGTCGGCATCCCGCTGCGCGCCGTCGTCTACGTGCCGGATTTCCCGATGAACACGAACCGAGCGCGCGGTCTGCTGCCGCGCGAGGTACCGGTCGAGACGGCGGTGTACAACATCAGTCGGGCCGCGCTGCTGGTCGCGGCGCTCGCGACGGGCCGGACAGACCTGCTGCGGACGGCCACCGAGGACGCCATCCACCAGCCCCCGCGCACCAAGGTGTTCCCGGCGCTCCCGATCCTGCTGTCGGCGGCGCTGGAGGCCGGCGCGCACGGCGCGTTCCTCTCCGGCGCGGGCTCGTCGGTCCTGGCGCTGGTGGACGAGGAACGTGCGACGGCGGTCGGCGAGGCACTCGCGGCACGGGCGGCGGAGGAAGGGGTCCGGGGGCGCGTCCTGCAGGCGGGCATCGCCGAGCGTGGCGCGACGGTCGAGCGTGATTGAAGGAACGAGGACGATGGACGACCTGTGGCGACGCGTCGTGGCGCTGAAGGGCCAGACTCTGAAGACTATGCGCGGCAAGGACTTCACCGTTGTGGATGTGGACGTCAGGGACGCCTGGGTCGCGCCGACTAGCTCGGGCAGAAAGCGGCAGGTTGCCCGCATCGACCTCGAGCGGGCGCTGCCCTTGAAGTCACCTGACCGGCAACTTCGGCCATCAGAGATCGAAGCTCGCCTGCCTAATCTTCGGAATCACAGCTACGTGGCCGCGTTGATCAATGCGTGCGCTTGATTTCTATCGTTCGGAGTGGATGATCGTGGCGGGTAATCGAACCGGGGCGCTGGTCGTCCAGAAGTACGGCGGGACGTCGGTCGGGGACGCCGAGCGGATCAAGCGAGTCGCCCGGCGCATCGCGGAGACGGCCGGCCGGGGGAACTCGGTGGTGGTGGTCGTCTCGGCGATGGGCGACACGACCGACGAGCTCATCGCCCTCGCCAAGCAGGTCGCGCGCGATCCCGTCGACCGCGAGATGGACCACCTGCTGGCGACCGGCGAGCAGGTTTCGGCAAGCCTGACGGCGATGGCGCTGATCGACCGGGGCTGTCCGGCCGTCTCGCTGACCGCCGTCCAGGCCGGCATCCGCACGACCGGCCTCTTCAGCCGCGCGCGCATCGCCGACATCCATCCCGAACGCATCCGCCGGGAATTGGACGAGGGCCGCGTCCCGATCGTGACCGGCTTCCAGGGCATAACCGAGGACTACGACGTCACCACCCTCGGGCGCGGCGGCTCGGATACCTCGGCGGTGGCGCTCGCGGCGGCGCTCGCGGCCGACCGCTGCGAGATCTACACCGACGTCGAGGGGATCTACACGGCCGATCCGCGCGTCGTCCCGGCGGCCCGCAAGCTCGACGAGATCTCGTACGAGGAGATGCTAGAATTGGCCCAGCTCGGGGCGCGCGTGATGCACCCGCGAGCGGTCGAGCTGGGCGAGGTGTACGACGTACCGATCCTGGTGCGGTCGAGCTTCAGCGACGCCCCCGGCACCCTGATCCACCGGATCGAGAACGTGGAAGTCCGCAAGCACGTCCGGGGCATCGCCCACGACACGGACGTCGCCAAGATTCGCATCCACAACGTGCCGGATCGCCCCGGCATCGCCGCCGCGATCTTTACGCCGCTGGCCGACGCGGGCATCAGCGTCGACACGATCGTCCAGAACACGAGCCTGGACGGCAAGACCGACATCTCGTTCACCGTCACGCGCGCGGACCAGATTCGGGCCGTGGAGATGGTCAAGCAGGTCGTGCCCCAGATCGGCGCCGAGCACGTGGACCATTCCGGTGAGCTGGCGAAGGTGTCGATCGTCGGGACCGGGATGCAGAGCGCGCCGGGCTACGCGGCCCGGATGTTCCAGACGCTGGCCGGGGCGGGGATCAATATCGACATGATCACCACCTCGGACATCCGGATCACCTGCATCATCGCGGTGGACCAGGTCGAGCCGGCGATGAACGCGTTGCACGCCACCTTCGAGCTGGACTAGGAGTAGCGCTGGGCCGGGCTGTCGGCCCGGCTCGCCCGCGGCGGCGGTCAGCGCTCCCGAGTCGACCGCGCAAGACAAATGCACGTCGTACGGCTACCGATCCCGGGGGGCTCGTACGCCCTTCGCGCGGCCCTGGCGCTCGCCCTGGTCCTGGCACTAGGGCGTGTACGCATACCGACCAGGTGGGTGGGCCGGAATTTGCTGCACGGTTGGTATGGCACATCGAGGCGAGTTGACCGACCAGCAG
>JALYGH010000155.1 GCA_030777205.1 Chloroflexota bacterium | reverse complement strand
GAGCACGTCCGCGCCGGCCGCCACCAGCTCCACGCCGCGCGCGACGATGCTGTCCAGGTCGCGCACGGCGAGGCCGTCGCCGGAGAAGGAGTCGGGCGTGACGTTCAGGATGCCCATGACGAGCGTGCGCCCGCCCAGGCGAAGCCGAGGGAACTTCGGCACGAGCAGGCCGACTGGGCCGAGGCCGGTCACACGCAAGACACGTCACCGCCACCCGTTCTCAGCACCCCGCGATGGCCGCCCGGCGTATCGAGCCGGTTCAGCCGAGGTGCTGGCGGAAGAACGCCAGCGTCCGCTCCCACGATTGCCGCGCCGCCGCCTCGTCGTAGACCTCCGCGCGGTCGTCGTTGAAGAAGGCGTGAGTCGTGCCCGGGTAGATGTGGAACTCGACCGGCCTGCCCTGGCCGTGGATCTGCTCCTCGAGGGCGCGGGCCGCCTCCGGCGACGCGAAGTCGTCGTGCTCGGCGTAGTGCCCGAGGACCGGACACTGGAGCCGGGACAGGTCCGGCTGGACGCCGGGCAGGACGCCGTAGTAGATCACGCAGGCGTCGACCGGCGCGACCGTCGCGAGGTAGAGCGACAGTCCGCCGCCCAGGCAGTAGCCGACCGAGCCGACCCGCTTCGGGTCGACGGCCGCGTGGCCGCGCAGGTACTCGACGGCGCCGGACAGATCGCGCGCGGCCTTATCCATCTGGAGGCTCATCATCAGCTTGCCCGCCTCGTCCGGCTCGGTGGTCGTCTTGCCGTGGTAGAGGTCCGGCGCGAGGGCCACGAACCCTTCGGCCGCGAACCGATCGGCGACATCCTTGATGTGGCCGACCAGCCCCCACCATTCCTGGATGACCACGACGCCCGGGCCGCGCCGGCCGCTCGGTACCGCGAGGTATCCTGGAGTCTGACGGCCATTGCTTGGGAACTCGATCATCTCGCCGGGCATGCCGCGCACCTCCTCCCTTTGCCGAGCGTAGCCGGATCGGCGCGGGTCGCGCAACCGGCTGGCCCACCGGACCCGTACCGCGGCGGCGCCGATCTTGCTCGGGACGACGATCGGCTACTGGGGCGTGCGCGGCCAGCCGGAGATCGTCAAGCTGTCGCTCCTGGCGTTCACGGCCGGCATCCTCGCCACGGTCGTCGTCGAGGAGATGGTGCCGGAGGCCCACAAGGAGGAGGACGCCCGCCTCGCGGCGCTCGTCTTCGTCGGAGGCTTCGCGCTGTTCGCCCTGATCGCGACGTACTTCGGCTGACGCCCGCTCCAGGGCGAGGCAGCGGACTATGGAGGACGCGGGGACCCCACGTTCGACTACGGTCGGGTAGGCATCGTTCCAGGCTGCTCACGCAGGGTCCGCACGGGGGAGAGGATGACCCAGAGCGGCGCCACGAGGCAGCCGAGCGCGGCCCCGATCAGCTTCGTGCGCAGCCCCACCACCTCGCCGAGGCTGCCGCCGAGGAGCGCGCCGAGCGGGATCGTACCCCACACGGTGAAGCGCATCGTCGCGTTCATCCGGCCTTGCAGCCGCTCCGGCACGATCGCCTGGCGCAGACTGAGCTGGGTCACGTTGTACGTCGTCCCGGCGAAGCTGCCGACGGCCTGGGCGGCGCCAAGGATCGGGGCGGCGAGCATCGGCCAGGAGGCCGCCACCGGAATCCACAGGTAGGCGGCCGCCCCGACCGTCGCCGCGGTCGCGATGACCGGCCCGGGGCCGCAGCGTTCGCTGAGACGGGCGGCGAACAGCGCGGCGAGCAGCGCGCCGGCGCTCCCCACCCCGATCGCCAGCCCGAGCAGCGCCGGCTCTATGCCCAGCTCGCGCGTCGCATACAGGATGAGCAGGGCGGAGACGACCGCGCTGAACAGGTTCCAGGTGGCCGTGCAGGCGGCGATCGGGCGCAGGAGCGGGTCGTGCCAGACGACGGCCAGACCCTCGCCGATCTCACGCCAGATGCCGGCCCGCCCCACCGTGCCTGACGACGGCAGTTCGGGCGCACGGATCGTAACCAGGAAGAGCGCCGACGCGACGTACGACAGGGCATCCAGCACGATCGTCAGCGGCGCGCTGATGAGCTGCACGAGCACGCCGCTGAGGCCCGGGCCGCCGATCTGGGCGAGCGAGCGGCTGACTTCGAGCTTGCTTTTGCCCGCGACGAGCTGCTCGCGCTCGACGATGGTGGGCAGGTACGCCTGGTACGCCAGTCCAAACCCGTCAACTGACGCCATCACTCATGCCTGTGGCCAGGGCTTTCCACTGCCTCGGCAGGCCGCGGTTGTCCACTGGGTACTAGCCACCGAGGTGCTCAGGTCGGCAGTCGGGAGCTACCCGCACGACGGTGCCGTACAATCGTGGTCTCTTGAGGATCAGCCTGCGCAGGCGGGGGCAGAGGTAGGGCGAACGTATGGCCGCGGATGCATCTAGGGAGTCGCAGGTAGGCGGCCTCGCCGAAGCTGTGCGTGCCGCCGAGCGCGCGGCTCGACGGAGAGAACGCTGGCTCGACGAGGTGGAGCACGCGGCCAATCAGAGCCCCCGAGAGTGGGCCGGCTTCTTGTTCTGGCGCGCGCTGAACTGGTCGCGGTGGTGGCGCCGATACCTCCGACGGCGTTTCGGCTGCGACGCTCCCAACTATCGCTTCGTTGACTTGCGGCGCATCCCCCGCTCGGACAGGGAATGGCGTAGCTTCACGCGCGCGCTCCACGCTTGGCGCCTGTGCATGGTGATTCTCGGCGCCATGAGCGATGGATGGCGCCAGGCCGAGGAACAGGGAGACGACCCGGCGCTCCAAGCCGTGCGGGCACACTTCGACGTCCATCGAACGGCTCCCTCGCGCGTGGCGGTCGACATGGCGATCGCACCCTCGCCCGCGCTCCGACAGGAGGCGGCCATCCAACTCGGCGGCTGGCTAGCGACAAAGATCAGCCCCCGCTTTCCGCGCCTGCGGGACCAACTCGGCGGCGGATCGCCGCACGAGCTGCACCGCGCGCTCCTCGAAGGCTTGCCGGGCGCGGCGCTCCAAGCCTTCCACGACTTGGACCCGAACGAAGATCCGCTCGTCTTGCGCTCCCACGCCTCCACTATCCTCGCGGGCGGGGGGCAGCGGCGACGGAAGAGGCGCCCCCCATCGGCCCTCGGCAGGCCGACCCGATTCGACGAGGCTCGCGGGGTGCTGGACATCGACCCCCGGCGGATGATCCAGGTGATGATGGCCGAATCTCCCACCCGCCGCGCGTGGCTAACCGAGCTTGATCGACGCGTCCGCGAGGAAGTCGGCCGACCGCTCGTCGAGGTCGCGGCCGACGCGGTATCGGGGCGGCCGTCCGTGGACGCCGGGCTGCAAGACTTCGAGATGCGCGAAGCCGTCCACACGGCGGACTCGGTCGACGACTTTGACCTGCGCGAGGCCGTCAAGGCACTCGCGGCCGAGCGCGGTTGGTCCGAACGAGAAGCCGAAGTCGCCTACCTGCGTAGTCAGGGGTGGAGTCACCAGGGTATCGCAGAACGCCTCGGGATCGACGTGGACACGTCGAGGGTGTATTTGCACCGCGCTCGGCGGAAAGCCAAGTCGACCGTGTAAACGTTTTGAGGGCTCGAAGTGCAGAGGGGCAGATCCCACACTTCGGAGGCCCCAATGCCAGGCACTTCGTTCGTCGCCCTCTACCGAGGCGAAAGCATCGCTTCGGCGCGACTCGTAGCGGTATCCGCCGACCCACAACTGGTCGTGGCCGTTTCCGCCGAGCTGCTGACCCAAGCCTCGCCAGACGAGCAAGATCCGGTCGGGTTCGCGCTCGAACGAGGCCGCCGCGCTGCTCTGCGCGCGATCCAACGGGAGGCCACCGATGCGAACCGCATCTGAGGCCGACCTCGATCGTCTCGCGCGGGCCCTCGCGGAACTCCTGCTGTCCTCATGGCGCCGACGCATCGAGCAGGAAAGCGCCCCCTCGGATCAGGAGGGGGCGGGTGTCGGAACCAATGGCCACCGGCAGGGCGCTCCTGGGAGGCCGACACCATGAGTGTACAGCGTAGCCGCCCGACGAGGGCGTGGCGCTACCGACGGTGCCCGTCGTGTGGCGTGGTCCGACCAGCGAGCGAATTCCAGCCCGTTCGGTACGGGTCCGGATGGCGCGCCAGCGGGTCGATGCTGCGGAGCTGCCCTGCGTGCGACTACCGAGCGCCGACGCGGCGCTTTCGGGTCGTGCTCGATACGCGGGGGGCCGGCCGATGAGTGCATCGAGGCTCCCCGGACGGCACGGGACTGCCCGACGTGCCTTGCCGCCCGATGGAACGCCGGTCACCGCCGAGCAGAAGTTCACGCGCGAGAACCCCTGTCCAGTCTGCGTCGGCGGCCACGACGACGAGCGCGGGATCGGCAAGCGTTGCTGGGGGTACTTGTCCTGGGATGGAAAGTGGGCGTACTGCACTCGCGAAGAGTACGCCGGCGGATTGAGCCAGAACCCGCAAGGCGGCACGTACGCCCTAATCGGCGGGGGCTGTGCCTGCGGCCGTCGGCACGATGTCAGCACTCTCACCGTGGCAGGCAACCGTCGGCACGCCAGCCCCCGGCCCACGGCCGGCAGCGGCGAGACAATCCGCTACGACGTCCGCAATGAGAAGGGCCAGCTCCTCGCTTGTCACGTTCGGCGCAATCTCCCTGATGGCCAGAAACAGGTCTGGTGGGAGCAGCCAGATGGGCGTCAGGGGCTGGGCGGCCGACAGGTCGCGGACCTGCCCCTCTACCGCCTTCCCGAGCTGCTCGCCGCACCACTCGGCTCGCCCGTGATCGTGTGCGAGGGCGAGAAGGCGGCGGACGCCCTCACCTCACGCGGCATCCTGGCCGTCGGCACGGTGACGGGCGCGGGGACGACGCCCTCGGCGGAAGTCCTACGCCCCCTGCTCAACTACGACGTGATCCTCTGGTCGGACAACGACAAGCCCGGCCGCCAGCACATGGCTCGGGTCGTCGCCACGCTCCGGAAACTCGGCGGTCAGAGCGGCCGTGTCGTGCGCGAGATTCGATGGGCCGACGCGCCGGAGAAAGGCGATGCCCACGACTTCTTCGAGCAGGGCGGCACGGCCGGTGAGATCAACGATCTGATCGCCTGCCTGCCCATAGATGACCAAGCCCCCATAGATACCCAACACCTGCGCATGGCCATCTATGAGGACGACGGGCATGTATGGAGCGGCGCGGGCATCGTCCGGCTGTCGGACGTGCGGAAAGAGAAGGTGCGCTGGCTCTGGCCGGGGCGCGTCCCGCTCGGCAAGCTGACGGTCATCGACGGCGACCCGGGCCTCGGGAAGTCGCTCGTGACCCTCGACACGGCGTCGCGCGTGAGCAGGGGCCGCCCGATGCCTGATGGATCGACGGGCGACCTGGACGGCCCGGCGGGCGTCGTCCTGCTCACCGCCGAGG
>JALYGH010000154.1 GCA_030777205.1 Chloroflexota bacterium | reverse complement strand
GAGGAACCGCTTGGTCTCCTCGAACGCCGCCTCGCGGTCCGGGTTGACGTTGATGTTGTGGTACAGGCAGTTGTCCAGGCCGGTCGGGTCGCGGCCCTCCTCGCGCGCGTAGGCCTGGATCGTCTGCCAGTACTCGGCGAAGACCTCCGGCCGCAGGCTGTGGGTCTGCCAGCCGTCGGCCAGGCGGGCCACCCGCCGCAAGGCCCGCTCGACTCGGGCCGGCTCCGGGTTGACCGTCCAGGGGTTGTTGGCCAGCCAGATCGGGCAGGGCCGCTGGGCCGGCTTCGGATCGAGGGTGATGTCCTCGAACTGGAAGAAGCGGCCCTGGTGGCCCACGCGGTCCTCGGACCACAGCCGCCGCAGGATCGTGACGTGCTCCTCGAGCCGCCGCTGCCGCTCGTTGACCGGCACGCCGAGCGCGCGGGCCTCGGCGTCCCAGTCGCCGGCGCTGCCGCCGCCGGCGCAGACGATCAGCCGCGTCCGCCCGCCGGCGATCTGATCGAGGCTGGCCCACTCGTAGGCGAAGACGAGCGGGTTGCGCAGCGGGAAGCTGGCCATGCAGGCCGGACCGAGCAGCATCCGCTCGGTCCGCCCGGCGATCGCCGCGAGCAGCGTGAGCGCGTCCAGGCGCGGCTTCGCGAAGAGCGAGTCGCCGACCCAGACCGAGTCGAACCGGCCGGAGGCCTCGGCACGATCGGTCAAGTCCAGGAGCTGGGCCGGGGTGGTGATGCCGAGCACGACGCCGCGGTTGGCGAGCGTCAGCCCGATCGACAGCGGGGCTCTGTTCATCTCATCTCCTCCTCGAGTCGATCCGCGTCTCTTCTTTGCAAGCTCCGGTGAGAACCCGACATCCGGTCCGGGGCGCGCTGCAGAGCTATCGCCGGCCTGCTACAGCTCCCGTATGCGCGGCAGTATGCTCGTCCCGAACAGCTCGATCGCCCGCAGCGTCTTCTCCTGGCCGACCGGCTGGAACGTGAGATCCAGGATGCCGGCGCCGAGCTCGTCCCGGATCCGCCCGATCTGGGCCACGACCGTGTCCGGGCTCCCGACCAGGAGCTGCCCCAGCGCGATGCGCTCGTCCAGCGCGCGGGTCTCCAGGCGCCCTCGCTGGGTCCGAGTATCGCGCCCGTAGTAGCCCGCGCTCGCGACGGCCTCGTCCAGGGCCCGGTTGCTGGTGCTGTACGCCGGCCGACGCTCCGCCGCCCCCGAGGCCCGCAGGTCCTCGATGGCCTGCTCGTCCGTCGCGGCGACGTGCACCCCGAGGCGGTACAGCACCTGGTCCGGCGATGGCTCCCAGCCCGCCGCGGCCGCCTGCTCCCGATAGTAGCGGACGGCCTCGCGCGCGAGCGGCAGGGTGGTGAACGCGAGTCCCAGGCGCAGCCGGTTGCGCGCCGCGAACTCGCCCGACTCGGGGCTCGAGCCGGACACGTAGATCGGCGGGTGCGGCTGCTGGACGGGCCGGGGCCAGACCGCGATGGTCCGATATTCGTAGTACCGCCCCTGCCATCCGAACGGTTGGGGCTCGGTCCAGGCCCGGACGATGAGCTGCAACGCCTCGGCGAACCGCTCGCGCGACTCGGACGGGTTCGTGCCGTAGGTGGCGTACTCGTTCGAGGTTCCGCGCAGCATCCCGGCCACCACCCGACCGCCCGTCATGACGTCCAGCATCGCGAACTCCTCCGCCACGCGCACCGGGTTGAGGATCGGGATGGTGGCGCCGAGTAGCGCGATCCTGGCCCGGCGCACGCGCTGCGTCAGCGCGCCGGCCAGGACCATCGGATTCGGCGTCAGGGACAGCGGCGCGTAGTGGTGCTCGGCGACCGTGACCCAGTCGAATCCGAGCTCGTCGGCCAGCTCGAACTGTTCCAGGCTCGCCGCCATCGACCGCTCGGCGACGTCCGGGGAGTAGGCCTGCGCCGGGACGGGCCAGACGCCCCGCGGGACGGGCCCCAGGTACGGGACGGAGCTGAAGATGGCCGCCTTCATTGCTGCTCCCTGAATCTTGCGCGCCGGGGCCTGGACGACGCGCCCACCGGTACGCGGCCAATCCGCGCGCACCCCGTCGCATGTCGGCTACGCTATCGCCAACCTGGACGGTGGTGGCGGGCGCTGGATCCACTCCCTGCAGGGTCCACCGTCGGACTGACCGGATGCAAGCGATCGTGCGGGCGTTCCGCCGAGCGGCGAGCGCGGATGGCCCAATCGGGGCATCCGCTAACGGGAGAAATGCGACGTGGGCCAGATCGAAGGGCGACCGGACGTCGCCACTCCGGGCGCGGCCTTCCGAGAATCGTACGCGGAGGCTGGCGGCTTCCGCATCCGTCGGATGGAGGCCGGACACGGCCTGCCCCTGGTGTACCTGCACGGTGCGGGCGCCCTCCGATTGAGCCGCGCCCACGACCTCCTCGCCGAGCGGTTCCGCGTCATCGCCCTCAAGGTCCTCGGCTTCGGCCGGTCCCGCGAGAATACGACGTCGGAGTCGGCGCCGGCCCTGGCGCGGACGATGGCCGAGGCGGTCGCCGCCATCGGCCTCGGTCGGTACAACCTGCTGGGGTGGTCGTTCGGCGGCCGGCTTGCCGCCTGGATGGCCGTCCAGTTCCCCGAGCGCATCGAGGCACTGATGCTGGCGGCGCCGACCGCCATCCTGCCCGAGGGGCACGTCCTCCCCGACGCGGCCGGCGCGCCGCCCGAGCAGTGGTCGGGGCTGCTCTATGCTCATTCCGAACGGCAGGCTCCGACTCAGCGGGCGGACCCGGCGGTGGCGGCGAAGCAGGCGGCGCTCGTCCGGCGCCTGCCGGGGCCAAACCGAGATCCGGAGCTGGAGGGCCTGCTCGGGGCGCTGGAGGTGCCCACGCTGGTGTTGTTCGGCACCGAGGACCGGCTGATCCCGCCAGAGATGGGGCGCATCTACCGCGCGATCATGCCGAACTGCCACTTCGTGCTGGTCTACGACGCCGGCCACGCCATCGACGCCGACCGTCCCGAGACATTCGCGCGCGTGGTGGGCGACTTCCTGGAACGCCGCGAGCAGTTCATCGTGACGCGGACCAGCGGCCTCATCGACCCGTAACCGACCGGCGTGCCCACCGGCATGACGATCATCGACCTTCAGCATTGGCTCGCGCAGTCCCAGCGAAAGGTTAGGCAGGCGCCCGGCGGGGCGCTATACTTGACTAGAACGTCACGAACGCATCGCAACCGTGACCGTGGTCCGCGGCATGCCGGGCACGCGACGACGTTCGACGGGCCGTGGTCACCCGAGCGGCATCCGGTGCTCGCCGTCATGGAGGGAGCCATGCAGGAGCGAGGAGAACCGGCTCGCGGACGGCCAATTCACTGCAGGGTCTGCACGATCCTGATCGGCGAGGGCTACGAGGAGCAGGTCCCGATCCCACTGCCGAACGACCAGGGCTACGTCTGCTTGCAGTGCAATGAGTCGTTGCGCCGGCAAGCTGAGCGGCGCAACGC
>JALYGH010000153.1 GCA_030777205.1 Chloroflexota bacterium | reverse complement strand
ACGGCGGACCGCCCTCGTCGTCGCGTGGTGGGCGGCCGCCGCGTCCTCCGGCGCCGGGCCCGCCCGGGCCCCGGCCCCCGAAGCCCCGGTTTACGGGCGGTCCATTCGCCAGACCGCGCCGGTTGGGCGGTCCTCCACCACCACGCCCAGGGCGCGGAGGCGGTCCCGAATCTCGTCGGCCAGTTGCCATTGCTTCGCCTCACGGAGCCGCTGGCGCGTGTCCAGCAGCAAGTCGATGAACGGCCCGGCGTCCTCGCCGTTGGTCGAGGAGTCGGGCGGCTCGAGCGTCAGTCCGAGCAGGCCAGCCAGGTTGACGAGCATGGCCTGCGCATCGGCAATCTTCGCAGGAGCCGCGCCACCGTTCGCCTTGGCGGCATCACGACGACGATTGATCTCGCGGACGAGATCGAACAGCGCCCCGAGCGCGGCGGGGGTGTTGAAGTCGTCGTCCATCGCCTGCTCGAAGGCCGACCGAGCCTCGGCGACCCAGGCCGGCACGCCGGCGGCCGGCGCCGCGCCCGTTCCATCGTCACCGGCGCCGGCGAGCCGCCCGCTCGCTGGGCTGCCGTCCATCCCTGCGAGCACGCCACGGTCCACCCCCTCCAGTGCGCCGCGATCCATTCCCTCCAGCGCGCCGCGCAGGCGCCCCAGCGCCCGCACGGCATTGTCCAGCGCGTCGCGGGTGTAGAGCAGCGACGAGCGATAGTGGGTCTGAAGCAGGAACAGCCGGATGGCCATCGGATCGTAGGCGTCGAGGACGTCGCGGATGGTCGTGAAGTTCTCGAGCGAGTGGGCCATCTTCTCGGTGCCGGTCGTCACCAGGCCGGTGTGGGCCCAGTACCGGACGAACGGCCGCACGCCGGTGTACGCCTCGCTCTGGGCCAGCTCGTTCTCGTGGTGCGGAAAGATCAGGTCACGACCCCCGCCGTGGATGTCGACCTGGTCGCCGAGCGTCTCGCGGACCATCGCCGAGCACTCGATGTGCCAACCCGGTCGACCGTCGCCCCACGGGCTGGCCCAGGCCGGCTCGCCGGGCTTGGCGGCCTTCCAGAGGGCGAAGTCGCGCGGGTCGCGCTTACCGGGCTCGAGGTCCTTGCGTGCGCCGACGAGCTGGCCCTCTTCGGTCGTGCGCCCCGAGAGCTGGCCGTAGTGCGGGAACCGCGTAACGTCAAAATAGACGTCGCCGTCCGCGACGTAGGCGTAACCCTTGTCGATGAGCCCCTGGACATACGAGATGATCGCGTCCATCGAGCCGGTCACGGTCGGGTACTCGTGCGCCCGCTCGACGTTGAGCTGATCCATCACCTCGAAGTAGGAGCGGATGTAGCGCTCGGCGGCCTCCTCGGGGGTGATGCCGTCCACCTGGGCGCGGGCGATGATCTTGTCGTCGACGTCGGTGAAGTTCTGGACGTGCTGGATGTCGTAACCCCGATACTCGAGCCAACGACGGAGGACGTCGGCGGCGACGAAGACGCGAGCGTGGCCGACGTGCGGGTGGAACTTCGGCGTCATCCCGCAGACGTACATCTTGACGCGATTGCCGGAGACGGTGAAGGGCACCTTCTGCCCGCCCAGCGTCGAGGTGATCCGTAGCGTCACAGTGCACGCCTCCAGAGACGAGTAGGCAGTAGGCGGCAGGCAGCCAGGCGGCGCACGGCCTGCGCCCGGATTCGTCCAAGAAAATTGTAGCCCCTTCCGGGCACGACTCGGCCCATCTCGCCGCGCCCGCCGGCAGGCACACGAACGGCCCGCCGTGGGCGGGCCGTGGGACCTGGAATGGAGGCTGCTCAGCCGTCGAGTGTTGCAGCTTCCAGCACTCAGCTCCTGATGAGTCGCGATGGCGCCTGTCTCAGTGAAGGGCGTCGAAGTGGGGCGGCTTCTGGTCCCAGCCCAGGCTCTCGAACTGCTCCTTCGCCTTCGAGAGGAACACGCACTCGCCGACGATTTCCTGCACGGCGCTCATCGGGAAGTAGTAGTGGTGTCCGAGGCCGAAGAGACCGCTCTTCACCTCGAAGAACTCCTCCCCGGGCGGCGCCTGGCCCTCGGGCAGGTTCTCGTAATGGTAGACGTGCGCCACGCTCCCTACTTTGTCGCCCCCGATGTCGCAGACGTCCATGCCGGGCATGATCCGACCGAGATACTTCGGATCCAGAACTGGGCTGTCCATTCGCATCCCTCCGTAATCCTGGCGGAGGCCCCGAACGGCTGAGCCCCGCCGTCGCTCCCTACACCTCTCATGAAGGCAGAGCCCGTGCCAGGCGAACGGCATCGGGGCCGGCGACGGTGCGGTGGTCGGGTGCCGCGAGGTAGCTACGGCACGCGCGCGAGCAGGACCACCGCCTGGGCGGCGATCCCCTCGCCGCGGCCGAGCGCGCCGAGGTGATCGGTCGTGGTCGCCTTGACGCTGACCGCCTCGAGGGGCAGTCCGAGCGCCGGCGCGAGCCGCTCGCGCATGGCCGGCAGGTGAGCGGCGAGGCGCGGGCGCTGGGCGATCACCGTCGCGTCGACGTTGATGATCGTCCAGCCCTCACCCCGGAGCGTGTCGACAACCATCCGGAGCAGCACGTCGACGCTGTCCGCGCCGGCCCAGCGCGCGTCCGACGACGGGAACCACTGCCCGATATCGCCGCGGCCGGCCGCGCCGAGCAGCGCGTCGACGATGGCATGGACGAGCGCATCGCCGTCCGAGTGGCCGGCCAGGCCGCTGTCGTGGGGGATCTCGACGCCGCCGAGGACGAGCCGCCGCCCCGGCGCGAGCGCATGGCAGTCGAAGCCGCAGCCGACGCGCGGCCAGGACGAGTGGCGAGCGGCGGGCGATGGTTGGTCGGGAACCGGCGGGCCATGCGGGACTGGCGACGGC
>JALYGH010000152.1 GCA_030777205.1 Chloroflexota bacterium | reverse complement strand
GGGGGGGGGGGGTGGGGGGGCCGAACCGGCCTTTCCTCCCGACGCCGCCATCCGCGTTCGTAACCGGAGCGAGTGTTCGTTCGCTCCGCCGGTCCAGAGCCAGCGCCGTGGTCGTCCGTGGATGCGGTCGGCGCGGCGGCGGAAATCAGGTTTCTCCGAGGTGAAGGATGGTTTCAAGGAAACAGCTTGCCGGCGCGCTCGGCGCGCTGGTCATCGGGCTGAGTGTGTTCGGCGCGGCGACCCTGCCGGCGTTCGCGCACGCCCGCTACGTCAGCCACGAGCCGGCGCTCGGCGGGGCCTTCGACGGCTCGCCGGTCACGCTCAAGGTCAATTTCAGCCAGGAGCTGCGCCTTGCGAGCACGATCCGAGTCGTCAACGCGAACGGGACCCAGGTCGACCTGGGCGACGGGCGGGTCGACCAGGACGACCCGGATCGCAAGGCGATGCTCGTCACGCTTCCGTGGCTCCAGCCGGGCGTGTACACGGCGGAGTACGTGGCGGTGTCCGCCGAGGACGACCACGCCGAGTCCGGCTCGTTCGTGCTCGGCGTCGGGATGGACCCGCCGGCGGCCGTGGGGTCCCCGGCGGACTCGGCTTCGACGGAGTCGGCCCCAGCTCCGGAGCCCGCGGCACCGGCCGCGGAGCCCGTCGGGGCGGCGCCCGGCGCGGCGACTACGAGCGCGGCGGCGCGCCGGACGGAGTGTCCCGCGAAGGCGAACGCGACCCAGTAGCAGACAGCGGTAGATGGAGCAGCGGGGGCGTCGGTCCTCACCGGCCGATGCCAATGCCGGATCAGACGGCGGGGCGGGTGGCGCCGATGGGCGCCCGACCGCTGTCCGATCGCGTGGCGTACGCGGAGTAATCCCATGAAGATGAAGCAGCTTGCCCTGGCCGGCGGGGCTTTTGTGGCCGGAGTCGCGTTGACGCTGGTCACGGTCGCCCAGGTGGCCCCGACCGTGTCGGCCTCGCCAAGCAATCAGCACAACGACGCGATGATGGCGGCGCAGAAGGCCCAGGTCATCGCCACGACGTTCCAGCTCGACAAGTCGGGCTTCCACGACATCGACGTGGCGACGAACGCCGGGCAGCCGGCGCCGGCGGGCGCGCTCGGCAACGTGCGGCGGGCGCATGTCGCCCTTAAGGCAACGGACTGGCCGGATCCGCTCCGGGCCACCGCGACCGAGCTGGACGGGCACATGCAGCGGCTGGAGGAGGCGCTCCGCAACGAGGGCTGGTCGGCCGCGGCCGAGCCGGCCGAGAAGGTCCACGACGTGGGCCACGACCTTTCGGCGATGGCGTACCAGTGGCTGAGTGGCGCCGAGGTGCAGCCCCCGCAAGGCCACTAAGCGATGAACCGCGAGGTGCAGCCCCCGCAAGGCCAGTACGCGATGAACCGCCTCCGACTGTCGCTCCTCCGGTTGGCGCTCGGCGTCCGGCGTGGATCCACCGCGCTCGGTCTGGCCATCGCGCTGCTCGTCATGACCGCCGGCCCCGCGCTGGGGCACGCGCTCTACGAGAAGTCCGACCCACCCTCGGGCGGGCAGCTCCAGACGCCGGGTACGGTCAGGGTCTGGTTCACGGAGGACCCGGAGCCGAGCTTTAGCGAGATCCAGGTGCTCGACGCGTCGCGGAAGCGGGTGGATCTCGGCGACACGACGGCCGTGGAAGGCGAGCCGCGGGCGCTCGTCGTGTCGGTGCCGGAGCTGCCGGACGGGATCTACACCGTCTCGTGGCGGGCGCTCTCGCGGATCGACGGCCACGTCACGCGGGGGGTGTTCCCGCTGGTCGTCGGCGCGGCCGATCTATCCGGGGCGGTTGCGGAGGCGCCGGTCTTCGTCCCGAGCATTGGAGACGTGCTCGCGCGCTGGCTCGGGTACGTCGCCGCGCTCGGCCTGGCCGGAGGGTTCATCTTCCAGTTCGCGGTGGTCCGGCCGTCGCTCCGCCGTTTCGCCGACCGCCGGGCCGTCATTGAGGTGGCGGACGACCACGTCGCCCGGGCGCGGAGCTTCGGGCTCGGGCTGACCGCGCTCCTCGTCGTGGTGACGGTCGCCGGCATGGTCTTCCAGGCCGCGAACGCGGCGGACGTCACGTTCTGGCGGGCGCTCGGCGAGCCGACGGCCCGATTGGTCGGGACGCGACTCGGGCTGGTCTGGCTGGCGCGGCTGGTCCTGGCGCTGGTCCTGGCCGGGTTGATCTGGCAAGCGCGCGGACTGGTGCTCTGGTGGGGCGGGCTGGCGGCCAGCGGGCTGCTCTCGCTGGCGATCAGCGCCAATAGCCACGCCGCCGCCATCCCGAGCGGGGCCTGGCTGGCGGCCGGCCTCGACTGGCTGCACCAGATCGCGGCGGCCGCCTGGGCGGGCGGACTGGCGTCGTTCGTCCTGCTGACCGCGCTCGCGCTGCGCCGCCTGCAGGTAGCGGACGCGGGTCGAGTGCTCGCCGCGCTCGTCCCGCGCTTCTCGGGGCTGGCGATGATCTGCGTGGCCGTGCTCGTGCTGACCGGCCTGTTCCAATCGTGGCTGCAGGTCAAGGTGCCGAGCGCGCTGGCGACGTTCTACGGCGGCGCGCTGGTCCTCAAACTGGTACTGGTCGCGCCGATGGTCCTGCTCGGGGCGGCGAACCTGCTGGTCGCGAAGCCCCGCCTCGCCGCGGCGCTCGGGCGGAACAGGGCGGCGGCCGGCGACCTGCCGGGGATCGTGCGCCGCTTCCGGCTGGCGATCGTTGCCGAGGTCGCGCTCGGGATCGGCGTGTTGCTCGCGACCGCTGCCCTGACCGCCTCGGAGCCGGCCCGCGAGTCGTACGCCCGCCAGCCGCGACCCGTGGAGCTGACCGGCGCGGCCGAGGACGCGAACGTCGCCGTCCGGTTCTCGCCCGGCTACACCGGTCTGAACGCCTTCGACGTGCGGGTGACCGGCCCGGATGGCTCCGTGCCGGCCGACCTCCAGCGAGTGACGCTGCGCTTCACGAACTTGGACGAGGATCTCGGGTCGGGCACGGTGGTGCTGGAGCGGCGCCCGGATGGTAGCTTCGGGGCGACGGTGCCGAGCCTGAGCGTGGCGGGCACGTGGCAGATCGAGGCCATCATCCGTCGGCGCGGGCGCGAAGACGTGCGGGCGGGGTTCCGGGTCCCGGTCGTCGGCACGGAAGAGCTTGCCCAGGCGCCCAGTCTCGACTCGGTGCCGTGGCTGACGCCGCGCCGCGTGATGGCGGCCGGCTTCATGGCGCTTGGCCTGGTGCTCGCTGTCTGGATCTCGCGCAGCCGGGACGTGCGCCAGCGCGAGCGGCTGGCGCTGTACGCGGCCAGCTTCGCGGTGGCCATGATCGGCGGCGTGCTGTACTCGCGGGCGGCGGCGACCGCTGCCCCGCCGCCGGAGGCCCGAGCGCTGCGCAACCCGTTCGCCCCGGACACGGCGTCACTGGCGCGCGGGAAGGCGCTCTACGAGCAGCACTGCGCGGCGTGCCACGGCGCCACCGGACGGGGCGACGGGCCGCTGGCCCAATCGCTGCGACCGCGCCCGGCCGACTTCCGGGTCCACATGGCGGCCGGGCACACCGACGGCGAGCTGTTCGCGTGGATCTCGAAAGGCGTGCCCGGCACGGCGATGCCCGCCTTCGAGGGGCTGCTCTCCGAGGAGGATCGCTGGCACCTCGTCAACTACGTCCGCGGCTTCGCGCCGGCGACGGAGTAGCCACGCCGGCGTACGTCACCCGCGCCGGAGGTAGGAACGCAGCGACTCCAGGTGGTCGCGCCAACCGGCGGCGTGCGCCTCGATCAGCGCGCGGCGGCGATCGACGGGCAGGGCGTCCCAGCCCGCGTGCTCCAGCCTGAGGACCGTGCGGCCGCCCCCGTGCTCCGCCAGCGTGAACGCGACCGTTGTCGCACCGGGCCAATCCTCGTCTGCCCAGGTCATCGCCAGCGACACCGGCGGCTCGCAGCGCATCACGATGCCGGTCGTGACCACGACGCGGCCGGTATCGTCCGTCCACTCCTCGCGGAGCTCGCCCCCAACCTCGGGCGCCAGGCGGACGTAGTTGCCCCACCACTCGGACAGGGCGTCCGGCGCCGTGAGCGCCACCCATGCCCGGTCAACCGGAGCCGCCAGCTCAACCTCGACCCGCAGGCGGGTATCCGTCGTCTCGACGTTCATGGCACGAAACCTGGTCCGACCCCCACTCTTCGTCGTCGCAGCATCGGTGTCAGACGCCCTATCCTGCGATGCCCATCCGGAGGACGTCTCGCTGGGTCGGGCCGGCCTCCAGTGTAGCGGGTGGAGACGGTGATCCGGGCTTGGGAGGTCGACGATGACCGAGCGTACGGTGACGATCCGACCGGCAGCTGACGACGTCATGGTCTGCCGCCTGGAGGGCGCCGCGCCGCACCGCATCACCGTCGACCCGGACGTCGCATGATGCTGATCTTCGAGGGCCCCGACCTCGTCGGCAAGTCCACCCTCGCGGAGCGAATCTCCGCCGCGTACGGCTGGCCGCTCGTCAAGATCCGCTGGGCCTCATCGGGGACGCCCGCCTCGTCCCCCGAGCTGCGCCGCCGCTACGAGCGCGCACCGGACCTCTACTTCTCGCTGGACGTCATCCAGGCCGCGAACGCTCGCTTCCCGTCACTGTTGCCGCTCCTGCCGCCGAGCTTGCGGTCGGTCCACGTCGACACGAAGAATGCGTCCGTCGACGAGGTCGTGGCGCGGGTCGAGCGCTTCATCCGAGCCTGACCGATGGCGAGGCGGAGGCGCGGCGGTCGCTCGCGACCGTGAAAGTCTCCGCTGACGACATGCCGATGTCCTCAGCGCCGCTCGGCACCGTCGGCGGCGCGGGCCTCGCCCGACTCACGGTGGTCCTCGTGCCGACCGCCGCCCGGCCGCAACTCAAGGTCGTCGGTGATCCCACTGGGGCGTATCTCGTGCTCCTCCTCGAACAGCTCCTGCTGGGCGCGGGCGCGGCGCCGGCCCTCCTCGCGCTGGAGGTCCTGGCGGGCTCGATGCGAATGGTTCGAGAAGAACACCAGCGCGGCCACCACGAGGCTCAAGCTCACGCCAAACAAGACGATCTCCACCGGCTGGTCCCAGAGGATGAAGTGCTCCAGGAACGTCACGCCCATGATGACGATGATGACGCTGACGATCTTGATCTCGAGGTCGTTGAACGTCTCGATGCCGAGCGCAGTCGTGACGTTGAGCGGGGCGATGAACAGGCTGTACAGGCCGACGCCGATGATGTAGAAGATGACCGCCTTGAGCATGAGGCTGACGACTTCGAGGAACTCAACCGTCAGGTCGGTCGAATTCATCTCGCCGCGTAGCGCGGCCTCGGCGGCGTGCCAGATGCTGGCCAGGGCGAAGCCGGCGCCGAGGATGAACAGGGCCATCGCCACTAGTAGCACCGCCGCGACCGCAACCACTACGACGTAGCGAGTCCGTCCGATCAGCTCCGCAAGCGGCGCGTGGGTATCGGCACTCGCGGGCTCGTGCCGGTCCGGGGGCACGGCCTGGGGTGCTCGAGGAGAAGTGCTGCTCACAGGCTGACCATGCTCTGGTACCGCCACGGGGGGCCGGGGGTGATGTGCGCCAGGCGCAGATAGCCGGCTATGCACGCTCCGTGCCGAAATCATGCACGCGGCGCGCGACGCGTCCGCGTCCCAACTCGGCGCCCACTTGACCTCGTCGGCGGTGGGCGTATCGCAAATCCATCGCCCGCACCGGCGCGCCGAGCCGGAGTCGATCCCGGGTGGTACACTAGAATCGCTGGTTGGTTTCGGCGGCTCGGTACTCCGGGCTGGGGCTCGCGCGGCGGTGGTTGCCCGCTCCTGCTTGTCTGTTCATTCGCGCTGGCGGAATAACCAAGCCTCTACTGGAGTCGGCGTCGATGTACGCGGACAAGACCTTGACGTGTCGCGATTGCGGTACGGCATTCGTATTCACGGCCGGCGAGCAGGAGTTCCACGCGTCGAAGGGGTTCGAGAACGTGCCATCGCGCTGCCCGGAGTGCCGGGCCGCGCGGAAGGCCGCCCGCGGCGACTCCTATGGAGGCGGTGGCTACAGCTCGGGTGGGTACAGCTCGGGCGGCGGCTACGGGGGCGGTGGCTACGGCCGTGGCGGTGGCGGTGGCGGTGGCCGCGAGATGTTCGAGGCGACCTGCAGCTCGTGCGGCAACGTCGCGCGGGTGCCGTTCCGCCCGCGCGGCGATAAGCCGGTCTACTGCTCGGATTGCTTCGGGCAGCAGCGCGGGTCGTCCAGCGGCTACGGCGGCGGCCGCTCCTACAGCTAGGCCGGCTCACCTGCACAACCAGCACGTCGCGTCATCGTTCGGCGCGCCGCGCCCCGGTCGGGG
>JALYGH010000151.1 GCA_030777205.1 Chloroflexota bacterium | reverse complement strand
GCCCAGCCGGCCAGGTTCTCGGCCGCGCCGACGACGGGCGGCTCGGTGACGACCGTGAGCCGGTCGGCCGGCGCACACTCGACGACGTCGTGGAGCGAGATCGTGTGGACCAGGGTCACGATCTCGTGGTAGCCGTCCGCCCGCCTACCCAGCACCTCGAGGCCGAGGTTGATCTTGGCGTAGGCGCGCGTCCGAAGGGCGGTCACCATTTAGGCCTCGACGTCGGCGTTGGCCTCACCCGCCGCGAACAACGCGCGCCACTCCTCGAGGCCCAGCTCCTGCGGCCGCCGCTCGGGCGAGATGCCGGCCCACCCTAGGCGCGCGGCGGCGTCTGCGCGCGGCACGCCGAGCCCCTGCGCGAGCGAGTTCGCCAGCGTCTTGCGCGGTTGGGCGAAGCCGGCCCGGACCAGCGCCAGGAAGCTCGCGCGCTGCTCGGGCGGGACGAGCGGCTCGGGGCGGGGGTCCAAGCGGATGACGGCCGACTCGACCTTCGGGCGTGGGTAGAACGCGCCGGGCGGCACCAGCCGGACCAGCCGGACCGACGCGACTGATTGGACCGCGACGGCCAGGTACGACAGCGCGCCGGCCCGGGCGGCGACGCGCTCGGCGACCTCGCGCTGGATCATCACCACGATCAGTCGCGGCGCCGGCCGCACGTCGAAATAGCGGAACAGGAACGGCGAGGTGATCGCGTACGGCAGGTTGGCGACCAGCGTGTAGGCGCCGCGGAACCGGTCGGCCGGATCGAACTCGAGCGCGTCGCCCTGGACGATCTCGACGTTGTCCGGCACCAGGCGTGGCAGCGCCCTCGCCAGGTCGCGGTCCAGCTCGACCGCCACCACGCGGGCGGCCTTGCGCGCCAGCACGCGGGTCATGATCCCCAGGCCGGGCCCGATCTCCAGCACCTCGTCATCCGGCCCGACGGCCGCCGCGCGGACGATCTGTTCCGGGATGCGTCGGTCGACGAGAAACGACTGGGAGAACCGCTTGCGGGCCCGCAGCCCGAGCTGGCGCAGTAGGGCGGACGGCGAGCTGATGGCGGCCGGGTCGGCGGACCCGGCCGCGCGGCCCGGATCGGCGATTGGTTCGTGCGGCGCTCGCTCCTCGTCCATCGTCCGGGAATTCAGTACATCGTTACGGTGGAGATGAAGCTATGTCATCCCTCGCTGCGCTCAGGAGGACAGACGGGCCGTCGGGGCTCCGATCAGCGTCGGCACGGCACAGCACGAACGGCCCGGATAACGAGAAGAGCGGGGCGGTTGCCCGCCCCGCTCCCATTTGACCGAGTGAACGATGAGCGAGTGAAAGTCGTGCACCCACTCTCGATCCGCCGCCACCTGCGACCCAGCGCTCGCTTGCTCCGGCCCGGCACCCCTGCGGCACCCGGCGAGCACCACTTACCGCTGCTTCGTTCCCGACCTGACGGGGTTCGCGGGTCGCCGCCGCGCAGGACCAGCCCATCAACGCCGCGCAGCGCCAGCCTGACCAAGTGACGTACGAACCTCAAGTGGGGATTCAGCCCGGCGTAAAGCGGATTTCCGGTTACAGGGCACCGCCAGCTCCCCACCTAGCACGACGATCAGTAGTGTACCGACGATGCCGCCCCGCTGCCAAGGGGAGCGGCCACGGACTTGCGTTGCGAAAAAGCTCAAGCGCAATCGTTAGTTCGCGACGCGGCTCGCCGGGTCGCGGGCGGCACGAGCGCCGCCGTCCAGGAGTATCGGCCGTGCGATTCGTTTGTAGGGCCGGATTCTGGGCTGGTATACTTGCAGATTGCCGCTCGACAGCGAGCCTGCACGCGACCGGACCGTCTGGGACGTGCCCCGCCTGCCCGCGCCTCGGCGCGCCGCGAGGTCCCCAGCGGGTTGAGGGTCGCGGAAGACACCAACGTAGCTAAGGAGCCGTTCCGTGGCAACTCCTGTCCAGATGAAGACCCTCCTCGAAGCCGGCGTGCATTTCGGGCACCAGACCCGCCGCTGGGACCCGAAGATGAAGCCGTTCATCTTCACCGAGCGGAACGGCATCCACATCATCGACCTCCAGCAGACGGTCCGCCGCCTCGAGGATGCGATGAACTGGGTCCGCGACCTGGCGGCCGGCGGCGGCACGATCATGTTCGTCGGGACCAAGAAGCAGGCCCAGGAGACGATCGAGGAAGAGGCCAAGCGGGCCGGCATGCCGTACATCAACCGGCGCTGGATGGGCGGGACGCTCACCAACTTCCAGACGATCCTGGGCCGCATCCGTCGCCTCGAGCAGCTCGAGCAGATGCGCGACTCCGGCGACCTGGATCGCCTGCCGAAGAAGGAGGCGATCAAGCTCCAGGACGAGCTGGAGCGCCTCGAGCGGCTGCTTGGCGGGATGCGCGGCCAGCACCGGACGCCGCAGGCCGTCTTCATCGTCGACCCCCATCGCGAGCAGATCGCGGTCGCCGAGTCCCGCCGCAGCGAGATCCCGATCGTGGCGATGGTCGACACGAACTGCAACCCCGACCAGATCGACTACCCGATCCCGGCGAACGACGACGCGATCCGGGCGATCCGACTGCTCACGGGCAAGATTGCCGACGCCGTGATCGAGGGTGCCCAGGCGCGCGAGGCGGCCGCCGCCGATCGCGAGGGCGTCGGCGCGGCGGTCACCGACGCCGAGGAGTACGAGGGCAAGCCGATCAGCGGCATGGTGTTCACGCCGGACGATTTCGCGCCGGGCGAGTCGGCGGAAGTCCAGTCGGTTGGGCGCCGGGCGCCGGTCGAGGCGGCGAACGAGCCGGCGGTCGCCCCGGCCGGCGAGGCCGTCGGGACGGCGGTCGACGGGACGATGCCCGAGGCGGGGGCGGC
>JALYGH010000150.1 GCA_030777205.1 Chloroflexota bacterium | reverse complement strand
CCGCCGGTGGGCCGCAGCCAGCGGAACCAGTCCGCCGCGCCGATCACCAGCAGCCCGGCCGTGCCACCGAGGAAGACGCCGGCCACGACATCACTCGGCCAGTGCCAGCCGACCGTCACGCGGCTCGCGGCCAACGTCAAGCTCATCCCGACGAGCAGCGGCCAGGCCAGCCAGCCGAGCCGAGGCCAGCGCCCGCCGACGAGGGCCGCGAGGAGCACGCCGAAGAACGTCGCGCGGGTCGCGTAGCCGCTCGGCAGCGAGCTGGGCGTCGGGACGACGGTCAACGGGTAGGCCGGCCCGGCGGTCTCGCACGGCGGCCGGGTGAGCGTCCCGAGGAAGGCGCTCGGGGCGGGCTGAACGAAGTAGTACTTGAACACCAGCTCCAGGCCGACCGTCGCCAGCAGGATCACGACGACCCAGGCGCCGACGAACGGCCGCCCGCGCCAGGTGCAGTAGGCACCGATGGCGAACGCATAGGCCAGGCAGACCTCGCCGGCGAATACGACGCTTGCCTGCGCGCTCGCCACGCGCGCCCAGCATGAAGGTTCGGTGTAGAGCCAGGTCGCGACCGCCCGGTCGAGCGAGACGTGCAAGTCGGCCGCCACGAGCATGACGAGCACGACGTAGGCCCCGCCCAGGTACCAGGCGGCGCGGGGGACGCGGGCGGACAGCGAGATCACGGGGCTGATGGTAGGGCCGGGCCGCAGAAATTTGTGAAGGTTCCTCGGTCGAGATGGTCGGGCAGTTTCCCAATCGGCCCGCCGGTCATGGTGACCGGCGCCCGAGCAGGTCCACGACGTCGTCCAGGGACCGAACGTGGGCGTGGTCGTCGTGGCTCGCGCAGAGGTCGTATGGGTCGAAGAGGAGCGGGTGCAGGCCGGCCGCCCGCGCGCCCAGCACATCGTAGCGGACGGTATCGCCGACGTAGACGGCCCGTTCGGGGATGATCCCGACCTGCTCGGCGAGGGCATGGAAGATCCGCGGGTCCGGCTTGGCGACGCCGACGATGGCCGAGTCGACGATGGCGCAGACCGGCACGCCGGCACCGGCGCCGATCTGGCAGATCCGGTGGGCGGTCAGGAGTGCTTCGACGGTCCCGTCGGAGTTGCTGACGACCGCGAGCTGGTGCCCGGATTCGGCCAGGCGTCGCAGTCTGTCCAGCGAGCCGGGCACCGGATGCCGCCACAGTTGGGGCGACGGGCCGACCCAGAGATGGTGGAGGACGGAGGTCGCGCGCTGCAGGAGAGCGTCTGGCACGCCGAGCGCCCGAGTGTAGGCGTCGAGGTATCGCGAAGGCGCATCACCGGGGGTGGGTGCTTCGTCGAGGGCGCGCACGCCGACGTAGTGGGCCCGCACGACGGACGACGGACCTACCGGTACGCCGAGCCCCGCCAGGGCCGCCGCCAGCGGCTCCGCATGCGGCACGAGCAGGACGCCGCCCACGTCGAGGACGACGGCCTGCGTGTCAGAAAGGTTCGAACGCACGCTACCCCCGGCTACCGAATTCTCGCGCTGTGTCGGCACGCAGGTCTCGACGGGACCGTGTCGGTGTGCCCAGTGCACTGGCACCATGCCCCCGGCCAGCCCATCCGGAGGGAGCGGATGTCCGCGCGACGTCACGCCGGCCGCGGGCGGCGGGTCACCGGCGCCGGACCGAGTGTGACGAGCACCATGATGCCCGCCAGGCAGTAGACGATGCGTCGACGTTCGGCATCGTCACGATCCCGACGCGGTCGCCGAGCAGCCCACCAGCGGTCGTGCCCACCAGCGTCGAGAGCGCGGCCGTCGCGAGCAGCGCCCCGATGACCCGCCCCCGATACTCGTCGGCGGTCGATCGCTGCACGAGCGTCGCACGGCCGATGCTCATGGCGGCCGCCGGCAGGCCGACGATGACCAGCAGGGCGAGGGGCAGGGTCAGCCGCCAGCACGCTGACCGCGAGCAGCAGGCGCGGCGCCATCAGCGCGGCGAACAACGCACCGGTCGCCAGGGTCGAGCCGGTGAGCTGGTAGGCGTGGACGGGAGGGCCCGTGATCAGGGCCCAGTCACCCAGCATCGACACGAGCCCGCCGAGCCAGAGCAGGCCAAAGTCCCGGCGGCGCAGGAGCCTCAGCATGTCGGACTGGCCGCGCTCAGGCCGGTTCGCGGAGCGCCTCGGTCAGCAGCAGGCCGACGAGCTTCCGTTCGGCGTCGATGATCCGCACGCCGAGCGCGGTGCCCTCCTCGACGTGCCGCACCACGTCGCGCATTCTGTAGCCCGGCTCGCCGAACAGCGAGAGCGGCATATCCGGCGGCGCGCCGCGCAGCCGAGCCAGGACGAGCGCCTGGACCTCGTCCAGCTCGAGCCGCGCGAAGGCGTCGAGGACGGCCGGGTCCGGGCGGGCCAGGAATTCGGCCAACGTGAGCGGCCCCTCCGGCCGGAGCAGGACCGGGCGGGGCAGCTCGAAGGGCTTCAGCTTCCAGCGACCGCAGCGCGGCGGATCGGCGCGGTCGGGATCGCCGCCGGACGCGGCCGACTGGCCGCCGTGGCTGACGGCAGCCGGCTCGATCGCGCCGGCCAGCTCTGGCGGCTCGGCGCTCATCGCCGATTACTCCGGCGAGGCCGGCTCGTGTGATGCGAGCCCGAGGCGCCCGCCGCGCTCGTCATCTCGATTGTGACCACTGGCCCGCGCGACACCGGGCTCCCTCACTCGCCGCGCCGGCCGAACAGCTCGCCGAGGCCGCCGAGCTGACCGCCCAATCCGGCGAGCTGCGCCAGGTCCGGCGGTTGGCCCTCGAGGCACGGGGCGAAGGCCGGTGGCACCTGCCCTTTCAGGAACTCGATCGCCACGTCGGCCACCTGCAAGGCCATCGCCTCGTCGAGCCCGGTCCGCTCGCGGATCACGCTCGCCAACTGGTCCCGCACGATCTCCTCCACACGTCCGGCGAAGCCGCGACCAACTCGCCGGCCTGCTCCCTGGCTCGCGCCCTACTGCCGCAACGGTCGGCATTATGGACTACCGGCGCCGTACGGGCCGCGGGCCAGCACGTGGGACCCGCGGACGACAGGCGCAGCTCCGGGGCGCCCGCGTGTAGACCGGACCAAGCGCTCTGGGCGAGACGATCAGCGACGGCTCGGTGCAGCCGGACGGGATGCCGTCCCTGGCAGGGTATCCCCCACCCGGCTCGCCCGCGCGCCGCGCCCGTCGGTGGACCCGCTGGAGCTGCCGTCGCGCGCTCCTTCTGCATGGTTGCCATGGCCCCTTGCTCCTCCCACACAGGATCGCCCGCGCTCGTCCATCGATCGGGGATCGGCGCGCCGGCCTCCCGGGCACTCCCTATACTTGCCGCACGCTGCACGACGATGACCTCAAACACTCGGGTCCGAACGCGTCAGGCCCCGGCCGCTCGCGAGGCGGCGCTGATCGTGATGGTCGGCGCGCCGGGGACCGGCAAGTCGCACCTGGCTCGCGAGTTCACCGCGACGTTCGACGCCGTCCTCATCCAGACAGATGCCGTGCGCAAGGGGATGTTCCGCGAGCCGCGCTACACCACGAAGGAGACTAAGGCCGTCTTCGCCGAGAGCCGTCGCCAGCTCGAGGCCGGGCTGGCGGCCGGCCGGCGGGTGATCTTCGACGCCACGAACCTGCGCGAGCGTCGTCGCGCCTCGCTGTACGAGCTGGGAGAGCGCGCCGGCGCGGTGGTCGCGGTCGTCCGCGCCTACGCTCCGACCGAGGTCGTCCGCGCCCGCGTGGCCCGGCGGTTCAGCGATCGGGACCCGCGCGATCAATCCGACGCCGACTGGCGGATCTCGCGACTCCTCCAGAAGCAGGCCCAGCCAATCCTCTACCCGCACCTCGTCGTCAACACAACCGTGTCGTCCGCGCCGGCGCTACGCGCCCTGGGACGGCTGCTGACCGTTCCCCGAACACAGTCGATCACCTGATGAAGCCCCCTGCCCGCCAAGGCTGAGGGGCAGGGGGCCATGGGGCAGGGGCGCGTCCGCCGCCGGCGGGCTCGGCGGGGAAGAAGCGAATCGAGAGCTTCGCGAAAGCCTGGACAGGGTGGTGCCTTTCGGATATGCTCTCGAACGCGACGAGGCCGGAAATCGGCCCGACGAAGGGTGCGCGGAGGCCCACCGCCGCGCATGACATAATTTGCGGTGGAGGAGATCCCAATGGCGGGAGTGACGCTCGACCACGTCAGCAAGATATTTGGCGAGGTCAAGGCGGTCAACGACCTGACGATCCAGATCCACGACAAGGAGTTCCTGGTGCTCGTCGGGCCGTCCGGCTGCGGCAAGTCGACGGCGTTGCGACTGATTGCCGGCCTCGAAGAGGTGACGATGGGCGACATCTACATCGGGGACCGGCGGGTCAACGACGTGGCGCCCAAGGACCGCGACATCGCGATGGTGTTCCAGAGCTACGCGCTCTATCCGCACATGACGG
>JALYGH010000149.1 GCA_030777205.1 Chloroflexota bacterium | reverse complement strand
GCCAACCGTGTCGACGGCGGTAGCTTTCGGCAGGCCGCCCGGGTGGCTTGTGCACCACCCTGGCGCCTCCTGTCCGCCCGGCCACGACGTTACTCACGAACGAGGGCGGCCCCAGCGGATTCTCGTACCCCGACGTTTCGCGATCTCAAACCTTTGCCGACGGTACCCCAATCGAAGGTACGACTCGAACGTGCCTGGCAGTCTGGCGTCTCCGCCGCTCGCTTCGGGTCGGGTGTCGGTGCCGGCGCCGAGGTTCGAGGCGAGGACGGGCGGTGACTGAGGTGGCAGGGGGTAGCCCGGCGCAGCCTCGTGACCGGGCGGGCGGCCGAACTCGCCCGGCCGAGGCCGATGCTCGTCGCTCGCGCGACCGAGCGGCCGACCGGCTCGGCGGGGATCTTCGGGGGGCGGCGATGAGCGCGGCGAGGCTGCATCTGGACGAGCGGGCCTGGGCCTCCCATCGCGCGTGCGCACGAGCGCGCCGAAGTCGGCGGCGAGCTGCCGGACGGCGCGGATGGCCGGCTCCGCATCGAGGAGGGCCGCCCGGTACGTGCGTTCTTCGGGCGTCAGCGTCTCGTCGCGCGGAGCAGGAGCTAGCGGGCCTGACGCCGCGACGGCACCGGTGTCGGTGGTCGCGCGGGCGGTGTCGCGGCCAGGGCGTTGCGGGCTGGCGAACCGGGCCGCCCCGGCTTCGAACGCCACTGCGCAACGTACCGCCGGACATCGACGGGCTGGCCGGAGAAGCCCTGGCCGCTGAACTCTCGCCACAACTGCGAGGCGTTATGGCAGCCGGCCGTCCAGCGTGCCCGGAGGTACGGTTCGTACGGCGCGAGCATCGTCGGCCGGGCCGCCGCCACTGACAGCCCAGGACCGCGGCCATTTCGCCGGCAAGCTCGACGAGGTCGTCAATCGGCTGCTCCGCGCCGTGCGGCGACTGATACCAAGCTCGGCTGGCCCCGCCGCATATTGGGAAGCGCCGCTACCCGGTGGCTGCTTGGGCTCCGAGGCGACGCGACCCCGAGAGTCAGGGCGCCTCGGAAAATGCGGCACCGTCCAGAGGGCTTGGTATGAACCCGTAGCCGGAGCGGGCGCCGGGCGGTCTCCCGCCCGGCACGCGCTCCAGCACTTGCCAGGATGGCGGTCGGGCGCGCCGCTCAGAAGTCGAACAGGTCGCTGAGCCAGGACTCCCGTCGCTTGCGGCGATGGCCGTAGTACCCCTCGCGGCCGCCCGGCGCGTACCGGTGGCGGTCGTCATCGTCGTCGTCATAGTCGTAGCCGCGCCGCTCCGGGTATGGCGCGGCGTACGGCCCCTGGGCGGGCCCCGTCGATGCGGTGGGGGCGCGCTCGATGATCTTGTCCAGCTCGCCGCGGTCCAGCCAGACGCCGCGGCAGGTCGGGCAGTAGTCGATCTCGATGCCCTGGCGGTCGGTGATCTTCAACTCGGTCTGGTCAATTGGGCAAAGCATGCGGGCCCTCCCCGGGCCGGCCCCGCGGCCGGCCTGCGTTGTATGTCTGAATGATGGCCCCGGCGGCACCTGGCCGCGAGCATATTCGCGGCGCCTCGCGGCCGGGGCCACTGTGCGGCGCCCGTCAGGCTGCCACGCCGTCTCGGGTCGTGATGGCGCGGGCGGCATCGCCGCGCTCGCTGCCACCCCGCGTGGCTATGAGCGACGCCGCGATCGCCAGGACCAGCACCAGCCCGATCAGGCCAAGCGACGTCCAGATGTCGACCTTGTACGGCGTCTCGCTCAGGAACATCTTGAAACCCGCGAACACCAGGATCGCACCGAGGCCGACCTTCAAGTAGACGAAGCGGTGCATCATGTCGGCGAGCACGAAGTACAGCGAGCGCAGGCCGAGGATCGCGAACGCGTTCGAGGCGAACACGATGAACGGCTCGCGCGTGACCGCGAAGATCACCGGGATCGAGTCGATGGCGAATACGATGTCCGTCGCCTCGACGACGAGCAGGACGGCGAACAGCGGCGTGGCGACGAACGTGCCGGCGTGGCGGACGAAGAAGCGCTGGCCGTGGTACGCGCTCGTCATTGGGATGAACCGGCGGGCCAGGCGCAGGAGCGGGTTCTTATCCGGGTGGACCTCCGTCTCCTTGTTGAGGGCCATCTTGACGCCGGTGACGACGAGGACCGCGCCGAAGACGTAGACGAGCCAGTGGAACTCCTCGAGCAGCGCGGCGCCGGCGACGATGAAGATCGCGCGGAAGACGATCGCGCCGACGACGCCCCAGAACAGCACGCGATGCTGGTACTGCGCGGGCACGGCGAAGTAGGCGAATACCATCGCGAAAACGAAGATGTTATCGACCGAGAGCGCCTTCTCGATCAGGTAGCCGGCGAAGTACTCGCCGCCGCGCACCGGCCCGAACCAGGCCCAGACCAGTCCGCCGAAGCCGAGGCCGAGGCCGATGTAGGCGACGCTCCAGAGCGCCGCCTGCTTGATCGAGACGACGTGCGCGCCCTTGTGGAACACGAACACGTCGATGGCGAGCAGGCCCAGGATGAGCCCGACGTAGGCAGCCCACATCCACGGGGCAATGACGAGCGGTTCAGCGACCACGAAACCTCCCGGCTGAACGCCGAAGCGGTGTCAGCCTAAGGTCTCTCTCGAACCGTCATGGGTCGGCGCCACCGGGCCGCGTGGCCGTACTGACGATGGCGCCTCGGGAGATACTCCCCTTCGCGCAGGTAGAGCGCCACCTCGCAGAGTACCGGTCTAGTGGGTCACGCCGCATTTCGCTGAGCTTGACGAAAGGGGGCATACTGCACGGTAGGAGCACGGGATCATGGCGACCATGCAGAAGGAGCGGCTGCGCCCGCTGGCGGAGGCGGAGCGGCGCGAGCTCG
>JALYGH010000148.1 GCA_030777205.1 Chloroflexota bacterium | reverse complement strand
GGCTGGGCGCTCGTCGAGGGGGCCGGGCGACGCTATCGGTTGCTCGACGCCGGGATCGTCGCGCCGCGCACCGACCGGCCGGGCGACGACCTGGCCCTGCGCCTCGCCGACGGGTACGAGCGCTTCGCGACGGTGCTCCGCGCAACCGAGCCCGACCTGGTCGTGCTGGAGGACCTCTTCACGACGCCCCGCTTCCCGAAGGCCGCGCTGAAGATGGCCCACCTGCGCGGGGTCCTCTGCCTGGCCGCCGCCCAGGCCGGCCTGCGGGTGATGCCGCTCACCGCCACGACCGTCAAGCAGCGCCTGACCGGCAACGGGCACGCCTCCAAGGAGCAGGTCCAGCGGATGGTGTTCGAGCTGTGCGACGTCTCCGGCGTCTCCGCACCGAGCGACCTGAGCGACGCGGTCGGGCTGGCGATCGCCGGGCTTCACCAGTTGCGCTACGCGCGGGTGGTGCGATGATCGCCGCGCTGCGCGGGACGTACCGCGGCCGGGCCGGCGAGGCGATCATCGTCGACGTCAGCGGCGTCGGCTACGAGGTGCTGCTGCCGCCGGTCGTCGAGCAGGCGCTCGGTCCACTTGCCGACGGGTCGCCGCTCGACCTGAAGATCGCCTACATCGCGACGCGCGACCAGCCGACGCCGGTCCTCTACGGCTTCGCCCGCGACGAGGAGAAGCAGTTCTGGAACCTGCTGAAGTCGGTGTCGCGGGTCGGCCCGAAGGGCGCCTGCCGCGCGATGGTGCTCCCGATCAACCGCATCGCCGAGGCGATCCGCGAGCAGAACATCCGGCTGGTCGACAGCCTGCCGGGCATCAGCCCGGCCGGCGCCGAGAAGATCGTGGCGACGCTGCGCCAGAAGATGGCGACGTTCGCCGCGCTGGAGGAGGTCGAGCCGCCGCGCGTGGCCGACAGCCGCGACGAGTTGGAGGGGCTGGCGGTCGCGCTGCTGGTGGAGATGGGCATCAAGCGCCCGGACGCGGCGCGCGCGGTCGCGCGGCTGCTCAAGGAGAAGCCGGCGCTGACGACCGTCGAGGACGTGGTCATGGAATACTTCCGGAAGTAGTGGGCGGAAATCGTTGGGCGAGCTGGTGCACCGCAAGCACGGAGATAAAGTACTGTCATCCTAAGCGCAGCGAAGGATCTCTGCACGGTGCAGCCCATCGCCGCCGTCAACTCGCCGGACTGATGAGGCTGTGACCGGTGGCGGAGGTCTCGTCTGCGCAGAGATCCTTCGCTGCGCTCAGGATGACAGACATGTGGACGATGCTCCCGTCAGACGCAGCGTGGCGCGGTACGGAATTGGGGACGGCGTGATCAAGGACGAGCGGCTCGTGTCACCGTGGGAGTTTCCCGAGGAAGAGGGCGAAGGCAACGCCCTCCGCCCGGCCTCGCTCGACTCCTTTATTGGCCAGGCGTCCCTGAAGGAGCGCCTCGGAATCGCCATTCGCGCCGCCCAGGAGCGGGGCGAGCCGCTGGAGCACGTCCTCTTCCACGGTCCGCCGGGGCTCGGCAAGACGACCCTGGCGCGGATCATCGCCAACGAGATGGGCGGCCAGCTCCACACGGCCTCCGGGCCGGCCCTCGAAAAGACGGCCGACCTGATGGGCATCCTCACCAACCTCGAGGAAGGCCACGTCCTGTTCGTCGACGAGATCCACCGCACGCCGCGCTCGATCGAGGAGTACCTGTATCCGGCGATGGAGGACTTCGCGGTCGACTTCGTGCTTGACAAGGGCCCGTACGCCAAGGCGATCCGGCTGCCGGTCAAGCGCTTCACCCTCGTCGGCGCCACGACCCGAGCCGGCCTGCTGGCCTCGCCGCTGCGCGACCGCTTCGGGCTGTCGTTCCACCTCGACTTCTACGCGCCCGAGGACTTGCAGACGATCGTCCAGCGGTCGGCCGACCTGCTCGGGGTTGACCTGCGCGCCGAGGCCGCCGCCGAGATCGCGCGACGGTCGCGCGGGACGCCGCGGATCGCGAACCGCCTCCTGCGCCGTGTCCGCGACTTTGCCCAGGTCAAGGGCCACGATGTCGTCGGGCTCGACGTCGCCCGCGCCTCGCTGCTGCTCGAAGGGGTGGACGACCAGGGGCTCGACGAGCTGGACCGCAAGGTCTTGCTGGCGATCGTCACCCGCTACGGCGGCGGCCCGGTCGGCATCGAGGCGCTGGCGGCGACGCTCCAGGAGGAGACCGACACCCTCGCGGACGTCGTGGAGCCGTACCTCCTGAAGGAGGGCTTCCTGATCCGCACGCCGGCCGGCCGCCGGGCGACCGCGCGCGCCTACCAGCACCTCGAGATCGAGCGGCCCCGCCACGTCTCGGCCGAACAGCCGCCGCTGCTGTAGCCTGTGGCCGCTTGCGACGAGGCAGAAGCACGGAGAGTGTAGATGGCGACCACCCGAGAACGACTCCACGCGCTGCTCGACGAGCTGCCGGACGAGCGGCTCGACGAGGCCGAGGCCGCCATCGCGGCGCTGGCAGCGCCGTTCCGACCGCTCGCTGAGGCGCCCGAGGACGACGAGCCGCTGACCGACGAGGATCTCGCGGCGATTGAGCGAGGACGTGCGGCCTATCGACGGGGTGAGTCGATTCCCCACGACATCGCCATGCGCGAAATCGGCCTGTGAGCCGGCGGCTCGCCTGGGACCGCCGCGCCCGGGACGAGCTGGCGGCCATCGCGCGCCGCGACCCCAGGGCGGCCGGCCGGATCCGCGACGCGGTTGCCCGTTACGCCGACCAGGAGCGGGGCGACGTCCTGAAGCTCACCGGACGGGAGGCGATCTACCGCCTGCGCGTGGGCGACTGGCGCGTCCTGTTCACGATCGAGGACGACGACGGCGTCCTGCTGATCCTGCGCGTCCTCAACCGACGCGACGCCTATCGGTGAGGAGCTATTCGGAGCCGACGCGCGATCTTCCATCCGTCGCCAGTCCGAGATCGTCGCGGCGGACGATGCCCGACTGGATGACCATTCGGATGCCGTGCTGCAGGCGGGTGATGTCGTCGACCGGGTTGTCCTCGACGACGACCAGATCGGCGATCTTCCCGACCTCCAGCGTGCCGACCCGATTGACAAGGCGAGCCAGCTTCGCCGCCTCGCGCGTCGCCGCCACGATCGCCGCCATCGGCGCCATGCCGTGCTTCACCATCAGCTCCAGCTCGAGCGCGTTCTCGCCGTTCGGCATCCGCGACTGGGCGCCGCAGTCGCAGCCCATCGCGATCGGCACGCCCACCTCCAGGGCCAGC
>JALYGH010000147.1 GCA_030777205.1 Chloroflexota bacterium | reverse complement strand
GATGAACTCCATCGCCGCGTCGACCTCGGGGGTGCCGGCGATGCGCAGCTCGTGCATGTTGAACACGAGCGAGCGCTCGCGGTCGTAGGTGGCGAACTCGAAGTCCGGCGCCATCACGATCGCGCGGAACGGGCATGCCTCGACGCAGAGGGCGCACTCGATGCAGCCGCCCATGTCGAGGTCGAAGCGGTCGAGCACCTTGCCCTTGCCCGGGGCCGGGTGCTGCTCGATCTTGATCACGTCGACCGGACAGGCCAGCGCGCAGGCCCCGCAGGCCGTGCAGCGGAGGTCACCGGAGTCGACATCGTAGATCAGGCGGGGCCGGCCGCGCGTCCAGGGCGGCAGCTCGACCCGCTGCTCCGGATATTGGACCGTCACGGGCTTGACGAAGAGGAAGTGCCGGAGCGTCGTGCCCAGCGCCCTGGCGATACCGGTACCCAACATAGCGTGTGCCTCACACCCTCAGGACGCCGCGCGCGATGCTGATCCAGATGGCGGTCAGGCCGATGTTCAGCAGCGCCAGCGGGAGCATGCGCTTCCAGGCGAAGTTCATGAGCTGATCGTAGCGGAGCCGCGGGAGCGTCGAGCGGATCCACATGAAGATGAACACCATCACGAAGACCTTGGCGAGGAACCAGACGATGCCCGGCCCGAACGATGGGAGGAAGGGCAGCGGCCCGTGCCAGCCGCCGAGGAACAGGACCGCGCCGATCGCCGAGACCGCGAACACGTTCGCGTACTCGGCCAGGAAAAACAGCGCGAAGCGCATCCCGCTGTACTCGGTGTGGAAGCCGGCCGCCAGCTCGGATTCGGCCTCGATCAGGTCGAACGGCGTCCGGTTCGTCTCGGCGGTGCCGGCGATGACGAACAGGATGAAGGCGATCAAGCCCCACGGGGTGAACAGGAACCACCAGCCGCCCTGGGCGTCGACGATGCCCTGGAGCGACATCGTGCCGGCCAGCATGACCGGCACCAGCGCCGCGAGGACGCCGGGGATCTCGTAGCTGATCAACTGGGCGGCGCTGCGCATCCCGCCGAGCATCGCGTACTTGTTGTTCGAGCCCCAGCCGGCCATGATCACGCCGATGACCGGCAGCGAGCCCATCGCCAGGATGAACAGCACGCCGACGTTGATGTCGGCCGGGACGACGCCCGGCGACCAGGGGATCACCGCCCAGACCATCAGCGAGGCGGCCAGGACGAGGATCGGCGCCAGGATGAACAGGGGCTTGTCCACCCGGGCAGGGATCACGTCTTCCTTCGAGAGCAGCTTGACGGCATCGGCGACCGACTGCAGCAGCCCGAACGGACCGACCCGGTTCGGGCCGTAGCGGTCCTGCATCCGAGCGATGATCTTCCGCTCCAACCAGACCAGGAGCATGACGATGACCGAGATCACGCCGACCAGGACGCCGGAGCCGATCAGCGCCAGCAGGCCGGTCGCCGCCCACTCGGGTAGGAACGATCGCAGCAGGTCGTAGAGCAGCGCCCCGATCACCGCGAGCGGATTGGTGAAGAACTCGATCATCGGTCCACTTCGCCCATCACGATGTCGAAGCTCCCGAGGATCACGACCGCGTCGGCCACCTTGTGCCCGATCGTCAACTGACTCAGGACGGTCAGGTTGATGAAGCTCGGCGCCCGCACCTTGTAGCGGTACGGCGAGGTGCTGCCGTCGCTCACTAGGTAGAACCCGATCTCGCCCTTCGGCCCCTCGATCCGACCGTACGCATCCGCCTTCGGTGGGCGGAGGATCTTCGGCAGGCGGCCGCGGATGTCGCCCGGCGGGATGTCGCGGAGCGCCTGCCGGAGGATGTTGACGCTCTGGCGCAGCTCCAGGATCCGCAGCATGTAGCGATCGTAAGCGTCCCCGCCGAACAGGACCGGAACCTCCCAGTCGAAGCGGTCGTAGATGCCGTACGGCTCGGCCCGCCGGATGTCGTACGGGACACCGCTGGCGCGCAGGATCGGGCCGGTGACGCTGAACTGCTTCGCCAGCTCCGGCGGCAGCAGCCCGACGCCCTTGGTCCGGGCGAGGAAGATCTCGTTTCGCGACAGGAGCGACTCGTACTCGTCGATCTTGGCCGGCATCATCTCGGCGAACGCCGTGGCACGCTCGATGAACTCGTCCGAGAGGTCGCGGGCCACGCCCCCGAAGCGGATGTAGCTCGGGTTCATCCGGACGCCGGCGCAGAGCATGAACAGGTCGAGGATAATCTCCCGCTCGCGGAAGCAGTAGACCAGCGGGGTGAACCAGGTCCCCACGTCGGCCCCGAACGTGCCGATCGCCACCAGGTGGCTGGAGATGCGGCTCAGCTCGCCGACGATGACCCGAATGTACTCGGCCCGCTCCGGGACCTCGAGCCCGGCCAGCTTCTCGACGGCCAGGGCGTACGCCCAGTTCATCGTCATCGGGCTGAGGTAATCCATCCGGTCGGTGAGGGTGACGGCCTGGACGTACGTGCGCGCCTCGCCCAGCTTCTCGCTCGAGCGATGCAGGTAGCCCATCACCGGCGTCACGCCGACGACCGTCTCGCCGTCGAGCTGGAGGATCAGGCGGAACACCCCGTGGGTGCTGGGGTGCTGCGGGCCCATGTTGAGGGTCAGCTCGTTGTCGTTCTCGGACGAGCGGACGGCTTCCAGGCCCGGCACGACCAGGCCGTTGCCCGCGGCCACTGCGTCGGCGTAGCGCGTCGTGGTGAGCCGATCGCCGGCCCGGCCGCCGTCCGTCGCCGAGCCGTCCGCCCGGGGAGCGCCGTCCAGCCGTGGCGTGTCGAGCACGGACCTGTCAGACACGTCGGAATCCTTCCTCGCCACCGGGCGGGGCGAACTGGCCCTCGGCACCGTGACGGAGATGTCGCACGAGCACGTACTCGTAGTCGAACGTCCAGTCCTTGCGCAGCGGGTGACCCGGGAAGCGGTCCTCGAGCAGGATGCGGCGCAGGTCCGGGTGCCCGACGAATTTCACGCCCATCAGGTCGTAGACCTCGCGCTCCTGGAAGTTGGCGCCCGGCCAGAGCGACGTGAGGCTCGGGCAGAGCGGATTCGGCTCGGGCGGCAGGTCGAACCGCAGGACGATGCAGCCCGGATGCGCGACGTAATCGAAGCTGTAGATGTGGTAGAGCATCTCCAGCCGGTCGCGGTAGTCGACGGCGGTGACGGCGGAGAGGTAGTCGTAGCCCATCGACAGCACCTTGCGGGCGGTCGGCAAGAGGGCGTCGCGGGTGATCTTCACCTCGACGTAGCCGTGCTTCCGCTCCCAGGTCAGGTCCGGCACGACCTCGCGCAGGGCCACCACGTCATCCGGATCCGGCTCGGCCGGCTTCGGCGCGGCGGCCGGCGCCGCGCCAGGCTTCGCCGCCC
>JALYGH010000146.1 GCA_030777205.1 Chloroflexota bacterium | reverse complement strand
GAGTTCGGCATCTCACTGCTGTACATCACCCACGACCTGACGACGGCGTACCAGATCAGCCGCAACATCGTCGTGCTGTACCGCGGGGCGGTCGCCGAGGTCGGGGACGTCGAGCAGGTCGTCAAGGACCCGAAGCACCCGTACACGCGCTTGCTGGTCGGCTCGATCCCGCTGGCCGACCCGTCCCACCCGTGGCTGGCCGAGCAGCCGCCGTCGGAGATCGGGCGGGCGCGCGGGGACGGGGTCCACGGCTGCCGGTTCGCGCCGCGCTGCCCGCACGCGATGGAGATCTGCGTCGGGGATCCGCCGCCGCTGTACCGGACCGACGAGCACCGCGCCGCGTCCTGCTACCTCTACACCGACGCCCCGGCCCTCGCCCGCACCGACATGGACCGCGTCCTCGCCCCGCCGGAGCCCGTCGGCCCCCGCTCGTAGCGTCTCGCTCGGGGCGCTGCCCGGGAGTGGGCGGCCTCCCGCTGGAGCCAACGTACGCCTGGCCCCAGTCGCCGCGGCTCACGCCGTGCGCAGCCCGTCGAGATCGGCATTTGACGCCCGCCCGTCATCCGGGTAGGCTGCCCTCGTCATTTCGTCATTTCGTCATTTCGTCATTTCGTCATCTCGTCATCTCGTCGAGGGCTAGCATGGCCAAGCTGCCGAGCGGGACGGTGACGTTCCTGTTCACCGACATCGAGGGGAGTACCGCCTTGTGGGAGCGCCACTCGGAGGCGATGCGGGCGGCGCTCGGTCGCCACGACGCCGTCCTGCGAGATGCGATCGAGGCCCGCCGGGGGTACATCTTCAAGACCATGGGCGACGCCGTCTGTGCCGCGTTCGCCACCGCCCCGGACGCGCTCGCGGCGGCGGTCGCGGCCCAGCACGCCCTGCAGGCCGAGTGCTGGGGCGACCTTGGCCGGTTTCCGGTCAGGATGGCGCTCCACACCGGCGCGGCCGAGGCGCGCGGTGGCGACTACTTCGGGCCGTCGCTCAGCCGGGTGACACGCCTCGTGGCGACCGGCCACGGCGGCCAGATCTTACTCTCCCAGCCGACCTACGACCTCGTGCGCGATGACCTGCCCGCCGGCGCGAGCCTGCGGGACCTCGGCGAGCATCGCCTCAAGGACCTGATCCGCCCCGAGCACGTCTTCCAGCTCGTGTGCGCCGATCTGCCGTCGGAGTTCCCGCCGCTCCGGACCCTCGACCTCCATCCGCACAACCTGCCGGTGCAGCCGACCCCGCTCCTCGGGCGCGAGCGCGAGGTGGCCGCGGCTCGGGAGCGCCTGCTGCATCCCGATGTGCGCCTGCTGACCCTCACCGGACCCGGCGGGATGGGCAAGACGCGCCTGGGCCTGCAGGTCGCGGCCGACATGGTCGACCACTTCGGCGACGGGGTCTTTTTCGTCGCCCTGGCGCCGATCAGCGACATCGGACTCGTCGCGCCCACCATCGCCCAGACCCTCGGCATCCGAGATGCCGGCGCCCGCCCGCTGGTCGAGACCCTCCAGGAGTTCCTGCGGGACAGGCGGATGCTGCTGGTCCTCGACAACTTCGAGCAGGTCCTCGGGGCCGCGCCGGTCGTCGCCGACCTGCTGGCGGCCAGCCCGGGTCTGAAGATCCTGCTCACCAGCCGGGCGGTCCTGCAGGTGCGCGGGGAGCACGAGTTCCCGGTGCCGCCCCTCGCGCTGCCTGATCCGAAGCGCCCCCCACCGGTCGAGGCCCTGTCCCAGTACGCGGCGGTCAGGCTGTTCATCGAGCGCGCGGCCGCCGTCAAGCCCGACTTCGCCATCAGCAACGAGAACGCCCCGGCCGTGGCCGAGATCTGCGCTCGGCTGGACGGCCTGCCTTTGGCCATCGAGCTCGCGGCGGCCCGGGTGCGGGTCCTGCCGCCGCTGGCGATGCTGAGGCGGCTCGAGCGTCGGCTCCCACTGCTCACCGGCGGCGCGCGGGATCTGCCGGGCCGCCAGCAGACGCTCCGTGGGGCGATCCAGTGGAGCTACGACCTGCTGACCCCTGAGGAGCGGCGGCTGTTCCGACGGTTGGCGGTGTTCGTCGGCGGCTGCACGCTGGAGGCGGCCGAAGCGGTCTGCAACGCCGAGGGCGACCTCGACATCGACGTCTTGGACGGGGTGGGGTCGCTGGTGGCCAAGAGCCTCCTCCGACTCGACGAGCAGGGCGACGCGGAGCCGCGCCTGATGATGCTCGAGACCATCCGCGAGTACGCGCTGGAGCGCCTGGAGGCAACGCCCGGGGAGGCGCAGGCACTCCGGCGGGCGCACGCCGAACACTACCTGGCCGAGGCCGAGGATGCCGAGCGGCAATTCTGGGATGGCGGCGACTGCCGGCGGTGGCTGGAGCGGCTGGAGCGGGAGCACGACAACCTGCGGGCGGTGCTCGCCTGGAGCCAGGGCCCCACCGGGGAGCGGGAGCTGGGGCTGCGACTCGCCGGGGCCCTGTGGTGGTTCTGGTTCGTCCACAGCCACTATACCGAGGGGCGGCGCTGGCTCGAGACGACACTCGCGACGAGCGATGGCGTCCCGGCCTCGGTGCGCGCCAAGGTGCTCACGGCGACCGGGCAGCTCGAGCGGGTCCAGGGCGACTACGACCAGGGGATGGTGCACCTGGAGCAGGCGGCCGCCCTCTGTCGCGATCTGGGCGACGAGCGGGGGCTGGCCCGCGCGCTGGTCGAGCTGGCCTTCGCCCACCTGTTCCGGGGCGACGATGCACGGGCCGCGGCCCTGTGGGAAGAGAGCCTGGCCGTGTCCCGTGCCGCGGGAAACGCGTGGGGCGAGGGCGCGTCACTCCACGGACTCGGTCGTGTGGCCGAGTTCCGGACCGACTACGAGCGGTCGAGAGCGCTACTCGAGGAGAGCCTGGCCTGCTTTCGCCGGCTCGGGAACGAGTGGTACACCGCCTGGAGTCTCCGCTACTTGGGCCGCGCCGTGCAGGCGCTCGGGGACGTGGCGTGGGCGACGGCGCTGCTGGAGGAGAGCCTCGCCCTGTGGCAACAGCAGGACAACAAGCCGGGCATGGTGTGGGCGCTCCATGACCTGGCCCAGGCGGCGCGCGCCCGGGGCAATGGCGAACGGGCGGCGGCGTTGGCATCGGAGAGCCTGGCGCTGGCCAGAGAGATGGGGCAGAAGCGCGAGATCGCCGAGGGCCTGGAGGAGCTGGCCGAGCTGGCCGTGGCCCGGGGGCAGCCGGAGCGGGCGGCGCGCCTGTTCGGGGCGGCGGCGGCCCTCCGCGAGACGATCGGCGCGGTCGTCGGCCCGAATGATCGACTCGAGTACGACCGCGCGGTCGCGACCGTGCGCGCCGCGCTGGGCGAAGCAGGGCTTACCGTCGGGTGGGCCGAGGGGCGAGCGCTGAGCTTGGAGCAAGCCGTCGCATATGCGCTCGCAACGGGAGCATCTTCGTGAGCCAGAACCGGGGCGAAGGAGACAACAGGGGGAGTCGAGCCATGTTGCCGCTGCTACGCCGCCGGCGCACCGCGACGAGATTCGTTGGTAAGTCGCGGAGGACGAGGCGGCGTTCGTCGTGGCCCGGCACTTCGCAGGCGTGGACGTCTCGCGGTCCGGCGTTAGCGGGCGCGGAGGGCGGCGAACAGCTCCCGCACCGCGAACGCGCAGCCGGGGATCACGTCAGTCACCTCGACGACGTCGTCGCCCGTAAGCGGGCCGGATTCGCCGTCCAGGCGGAACACCCGGACGGTACGGGCGATCGGGTCGACGAGCAGCGACACGCGCACGCCGTTCGCGACGTACCACCGGCAGCGCTCGACCTGCTCGCGCAGGGACTGGCCGGGTGACCGGATCTCGACCGCCACGTCGGGCGGGACCCAGATGTCGTCGGGGATCTCGCCGCGCTCGTCCTCCGGGACGCGGTCCCAGGTGAAGGCGATCACGTCCGGCACGAGCGACCGCCCGGCATAGGTCGTCCGCGTCTCGGGGAACGCGCGACTCACCCCCGGACGAGTCAGCTTGCTCGTAAGCACGAACTGGAGCATGCCGTGCCGAGCCTTCGGCGACACCTTCTGGGTCACCTCCCCGTCGACGTACTCGAGGGCCGGCTTCTCCTCGGGCAGCGCGAGGAACTCCTCCAGCGTCAGCCGCCGTCCGGCGATGGTCACGCTCGGCCTCCCACGATGATCCCGCCGACTCATCGTACCACCCCAGAGGCAGCGCCGAGATGGAGCGCCCGCCCCGCTTGCGCCGCGGGGCTACTGGTCGGGGGCAGCGCCGGGCGTGGACAGGCTCTGGATGTGCGTGAGCAGGACGTCGATGTCGAACGGTTTGGCGAGGACGCGATCGGCCCGGTGATCCACTTCGGCGAGCGACTGCGCGAGCCCGCTGACCAGGATGACCGGAATGTGGCGGGTGGTCCGCCGAGCATGGAGCTGTTCGAGCATTTCGAGGCCCGAAAGCTCCGGCAGTACCTGATCGACCATGATCACGGACGGCACGTGCTCGAGTGCCAGGCTGAGACCCTGGCGTCCGTTCTCGGCCTGCAGAACGGCGTAGCCTTCGTCGACGAGCAAGTCCGCGACCAACTCCCTGATTGACGGGTCGTCCTCGACGACGAGCACCGTCCGAGCATCGACAACCATACGCGGGCTCCTTGCTGGGGTGACAGTCTAAGTGGCCGCACGGCCGCGCGCCATGACCAAAGCTGCACAGTTTGGGTCGAGTTCCGGTTCCGCTCCACTGTCGCGCGTGATGGTCCGGTCTCGCTACGCGCCGGCGGCCCCGCCGCTCGCGCGGCGAGAGTACCCCTGTGGCTCCGGGCGCCGGGCCGAGCGGTGCGGTCGGCCCGATCTGGCCCAACGGTTACCCAGCCATCCGCCGCCCGACGCGCGGCCGACAGAGCCAGGCCCACGTGCGCACGGGCCGATCCGGGGCGCCGGTCAGCAAGGCAGCTCGGTGGTGCTCGAGGAGCAAGCCGTTCGCGTGGCACAGCCTCGAAGGGCTCGGACCGGTCCGACTGGAGAACGGCGCTCGCTTCGCCGACGTCGAGCTGGCGCTCAGGATCGCGCTCGCCGACGTCGACCACCTGTTCGACCTGGCCGACCTGAGCCACCGGCAGGTGAGCGCCCAGCGCTGGGAGGAAGCCACCCGCGAGCTGCGCGGCCTGGTCTTGACGATCGAGGCCCGCACCCGGCAGTAGCCCGCCATGCGGCGGACCAGGTAGTGTCCTGAGCGCGGCGCAGACCAGACGAGGCGGCGGTGGCGGGCGCCGCGGGAGGTGCGGCGGGCAGGCGGGGCGTCGCCAGGCACATCCGGGGCGCCACGGCTCAGTGGGCGACACGCACCTCGGCCGACGTCCGGCTGTCCGCGTCGCCCTCGTCCTCACCCTCGACCTCGGCCGCGGTCGCGACCACGTCGTACGTGCCCGGCGCGGCCGCCCCAAGCGCCCGAACCGTGAAGTTGGCCGACGCACCGGGCTGGAGCGGCTCCCAGCTCGTGCAGGTGACCGCCGTGCCAGCCTGCGAGCCAGAGGCCTCGAACTGGCGGGCGCAGGTGAAGCCGGGCGAGGCGACGGTGACGTTGGCGAGCGCCGGGTGCAGCACCGTCTCGACGTGGGCGGGCGCGGCCGCGTTGCCGCGATTGGCGACCGTCACGCGGTACGCGAAGCTCGCGTTCGGGGTGATCTGCCAGTCCGAGCCGCCGAGGCTGACGTGCAGGTCGGCCGATCCCACCAGCGGCGCCGCTTGCACGGTAGTCACCACGGCGTTCTCCGGCATCGTGTCCGGGCTCAGCGTCAGGCCGAGCCCCAATCCGGCGGCGAGGACCAGCCGCCGCCACGCGAGCGGGGCGAGTCGCGCGGTGGGTGTCGCGATGGTGCCGTCCATGGTTCGGTGCCTCTCTCCGACACCATCATCGCGCGAATCCACCGGCGGCGCAGTCGCCGGCTTGATAGTTCCACTGTCAACGTCACGACGCGATCGAGGGTTGTCACGCGGCGAGGCCACACGTAGCATGGCGGCTCAGGCACGGTGGCGGGCGACGGGAGCGGCGCAGGCGGCCGCGAGCGCCGCGCTGCCGGCGATGGTGGCCGCCACAAGCGGGTAGCCGCCCAGCCCGACGGCCGCCCCGCCGAGGGTCGAGCCGAGCATGATCCCGCCCTGGTTGGTGAGCGAGAGCAGTCCGAGGACCGCCCCGCGGTGACGGGAGGACAGCTCCGTCCCGAGCGCCAGCATCGCCGGGCGGCTCGAGGCGTTCACCAGCCCGAACAGCGCGCCGCCGGCCGCCGAAGCGGCCAGCCCGACCGGCGCGCCGAACACGGCCAGGCCGATCGCGCCGGTCAGGATCTGCGCGGCGACGAAGAGCCGCGCCTTCGGGAAGCGGTCGCCCAGCCAGCCGCCGAGCACGTTGCCGCCGATCGTGCCGATGGCGATTAGCGCAAGCAGGGGCGCGACGCCGACGGCGTCGAGGCCGTAGCTGAGCATCAGGAAGGAGGGCAGGTACAGGACGCCGAGGTTGAAGACGCTCCGCTCGAGGAGGTTCGCGACGAGGACGTGGCCAAGCCAGCGCACGCCGACGACGGCGCGGTACGTCGCGAGGATGCCACTGGCGCCGGGGCTCCGCGAGGATGGCGGGAAGGCCACGCGGATCAGCAGGGCGAGCGCCAGCATGAGCAGCCCGCTCACGGCGAACGCCCAGCGCCAACCGAACAGCCCGCCGATCGCCCCGACGGACGGCGCGCCGATCACGGCGGCAAGGCTGAAGCCCATGTTCAGCCAGCCCATCGCCATGCCGCGCCGCTCGGGCGGGAACAGGTCGCCGACGGCCGCCATGACGCTGGCCGGCCCGAACCCGCCGAAGATGCCGGCCAGGAACCGCAGAGCCATCAAGACCCAGAAGTCCGGGGCAAGCCCGGCCCCGAGGTTGACCACGCCGAGCCCGCCGAGGGCCAGGACGATCAGTGGGCGGCGGCCGAGTCTGTCCGAGAGCAGCCCGGCGAACGGCGCGCTCGCGGCCCAGGAAATGGCCATCGCGGCGGCCAGCAGGCCGGCCTGGCTGAGGGTGACGTCGAGCTCCTGGGCGAGGTCGACCAGCAGCGGCCCGATCATCGTCACGGCGGTGGCGAAGCCGAAGATCGCGGCCGTCGTCAGCAGGAGGGTCGCGACGCCGGCCGCTCGCACGGGCGGGGTAGCGGGCTCCGGGGGGCGCATCGGGTGAGTGTAACGCCTCGCCGCACGGCCCGCGTGCGCCCCGAGACGCGGCAGGCCCCGCCCCCGGCGGACCGGGGGCTGGGCCTGTTCCGTGCGAGGATTCGCGATGCGCTCGGCTAGCGGTACGCCTCGAAGGCGAAGCGCATGTCGGTGTTCGGCAGCTCGGCCGGCCGCGCGACGCCGTTCGGCTGGCGGTTGTCGTACTGCCGGAGGAACGGGCTGCCGGCCATGTCGGCAGCCAGGTCGCTCGGCAGGCCCTGGCCGGTGATGACCGTCTTGAACCAGTCGGCCAGCAGGATCCGCTCGGTGCAGCCGCAGTCCTGGCGGTAGTGCATGATGCCGCGCTGGAAGCGCTGGTAGACGAAGTCCGGGTTGCTCGGGTCGGCCATCGGCCGTGAGGTCACCGCGCCCCAGATCTCGAGGTTCAGGAGCGGCAGCAGGGCCGGGTCGGGCGTCGTGCCCGGGAACGCCGCCGCCGGGTCGACCGTGTTCACGAACGTGTCGAAGAACCGGACCGGGCGACCGTTGAACTGGTTTGGGGCGTTCTGGCGGGTGAACTCGACGATCTCCCGGGCGTAGTTCGGGTCGGTGACGCGCGGCGTCTCGGCGATGACGGCCGGGTCGGGCGCCGGGAAGGTGGAGCCGTTGACGTGGGTGGCCGGCA
>JALYGH010000145.1 GCA_030777205.1 Chloroflexota bacterium | reverse complement strand
CGCATCAGATTCGGGAACGCGGCCCGACTGGCGGCGCGGCGCCACGCGATGGACGCCGAAGGCCGGCCCGCCGCGACTACCCGACCTGCGCTGGGTGAGCGCGAAGCCCCGGCCGAGCCGCGCAATCCCGTCTCTCTCGATCGCCACCGATGTCAACGCGCCGACTCGGCCCGCCTTACAGCATCTCCTCGCCGACGAGCAGGTCGTCGTACGTCTGGCGACGGCGCATCAGCCGCGCCCGGCCGTCCTTGACCAGCACGACGGCCGGCTTGAGGGCCATGTTGTAGTTGCTAGCCATCGCCAGGTTGTACGCGCCGGAGGCCGGGATCGCCAGGACGTCGCCCGACTGGAGCGTCGGCAGCTCGATGTCCTTGATCAGCAGGTCGCCCGACTCGCAGTACTTGCCGGCGATCGTGACCAGCTCCTCGCTCGGGGCGGACGCCCGGTTGGCGACGAGCGCCTCGTAGCGGGCGCCGTAGATCGCCGGGCGGATGTTGTCGGCCATCCCGCCGTCGACCGATGCGTAGACCCGCAGGCCGGGGATGCGCTTGATGCCGCCGACGGTGTAGAGCGCCACGCCGGCCTGCCCGACGATCGAGCGGCCCGGCTCGATGAAGACGCGCGGCTCGCCGAGCCCGCGCTTCGCCAGTTCGGCGTGGACCGTCTCGCCGACCATCGTGCCGACGGTGCGGGTCGGCTCCGGGTCGTCCTCCGGCGTGTAGGCGATGCCCCAGCCGCCGCCCGGGCTGAACTCGCGCAGCTCGACACCGTGCCGGTCGCGCATCTCGACCGCGAAGTCGAGGACGACGCGGATCGTCTCCTGATACGGCTCCAGCTCGAAGATCTGCGAGCCGACATGGGCGTGAAACCCGATCAGGTCGAGCGATGGGGCCGCCGCGGCCGCGCGAACGGCCTCCTCGGCCTGCCCGGTCGAGATCGGGAACCCGAATTTCGAGTCGAGGATGCCGGTCTTGCGGTAGTCGTGGGTGTGGGCGTCGATGCCGGGCGACAGGCGCAGCACGATCGGCGCCCGCACGCCGCGGTTGGCGGCCAGCCGGCCGAGCAGCTCGAGCTCATAGAAACTGTCGACGACGATCCGCCCGATCCCGAGGTCGAGCGCCATCGCCAGCTCGTCGGCGCCCTTGTTGTTCCCGTGGAAGTAGACCTTCTCCATCGGGAAGTCGGCGACCTTCGCGACGTGCAGCTCGCCGCCGGAGACGATGTCGAGGCCGAGCCCCTCCTCCTTCAGGATCTGGAGCAGCATCGGGCTGGTGAACGCCTTCGAGGCGTAGATGACGAGCGAGTTCGGGTAGGCCGTCGCCAGCGCGTCGCGGTACTCCGCGCAACGGGTGCGAATCGTCTGCTCGTCGTAAACGTAGAGAGGGGTCCCGTACACACGGGCCAGCTCGACGGTATCGCAGCCTCCGATGACGAGGTGCCCCTGCTCGTCGACGGTCGCGGTCAGGGGCAGGATCGAGGCGCGGGTCGCGACGCTCATCGCTCCGGCACCACCGTCCACTCGGGCGGCAGCTCGTACCGCCGGATCCGGTTCGTGGGTGTCGCCCCCTCCATGATCCGTAGCCTCCCTTTGCGCTTGATGTCGGCGTACGTGTTGTGGATCTGGACGATCCGCTTCGCCTTCAGGTTGAACACGACCACGCCCGCCCAGGCCGGGCTGAGGCTCATCTGGCGCGTCCGATCGTCCAGCACGCGGAAGGCCGGCATCTCCTCCGGCTTGCAGTAGTCGAACGCGGCGTGCACCCAGCGCAGGTTGTCGCGGCTGTTGTGCTCGTCGAACACCGCCAGGCTACTCATCACCCGATCGCGCAGGTCCGGGGCGAACAGCGACGCCTCCTCGAGCAGCTCCTTGATCGTCGCCGGCTCGGTCGCGCAGCCGGCCACGAGTGCGTGCAGCGAGCGGTCCGGGGCGACGAAGCTGATCGTCGAGGCGTCATCGACGATGGTGAATCGCATCAGCCCCATGTCGCGATCCCCTGGCCGCTCCGCATCCCCCACCGTCCGCCTGCTTCCAGGCCGCTGGCGTCCCGTCCCATGCCGTCCCGCGCGATCCTCAGCTCGCGACGCCGCGAGTCGCGGCGTCGTGCGCGTCCATCCGCGTGATCCAGCGATCCGGGTCGCGGATCTCCGCCTCGGTCGGCAGCCACTCGGGCGCCTGCCACGCCCGGTTGAGGAACTGAACGTCGCGCCCATCGGCGACGCGGGCGGCGAACTTCTCGCCGAGCGCGTACTGCTCCATCTTCATCTTCAGCCCGGTCAGGCGCAGGAACAGCTCCTCCGCCCGGCCGCGCTGCCGCTGGCGATGCTCGACGCGCTCGTGGATCTCCTCGTAGGCCGGCAGGAGCTCGGCGCCGACGCGGTTCATGACGTGGTTGGAGTAGCCCTCGGCCAGGCTCATCAGCGCCTGCAACCGCGAGAGCATCTGCCGCTGGTGCGGCGACATGACGGATTCGATCAGGTTGTGGCCGTTGCGGAGGTTCTCGACCATCCGGGTCAGCAGGCTGCCCAGGACGCCGGCCGAGCTGGGATTCGTCAGTTCGTCGGCCATGCTCCGCAGGTAGCCGTCGAGCTGGGCGTTCAAGTAGCCGCGGACCCACGGGTACACCTCGAACTCGTGGGCGTGGGTCGCCTCGTGCAGGGCGATCCACTTCCGAAGGTCGTGCGGCGGAACCTGGAGCTGCGTCTCGAGCGCCTTGATGTTCGGCTCGACGAAGTACAGCTTGCCGGCCTCGAGCGGCTCCTTTCCGAGCAGGCTGATGTCATACTGGCCGAGCACCTTGCGCGCCAGGAACCCGAGCAGCAGGCCGACCTGGGTCGAGAGCATCGCGCGGCTCGCCTGGGTCATCCCCGGCAGGTTGAAGCCGCGTGTCAGCGTCTGCTGATAGACATCCTCGAGCGGCTCGAAGAGCTGCTCGAAGTTCGCTACGTTGGCCCTGATCCACTCGGCCCGGTCCAGGACGCGGACCTCCGTCTCGCCGAGCGGGAGGGTCGTGCCGGTGTACGCCGAGATCGGCCCCTCGATCTGGCGCATCATCGTCTCGTACTGGTCTTGGAGCCGGACACGCTCGTCGGCGGGCAGGGGCCGCTCGCCGCCACTGACCCGGATGGCGACCCGCGTCGCGTGGTCCCAATCGAGCATGCGCTGGTCGTCGTCGCGCCCATAGCGGCGCGCGAGCGCCCAGCCGACCGCGGCGGCACCGCCGACGAGTACCCCGCGGGCGAGGGGGCCACGCAGCGATGGCGAGGCGAACAGCGCTTCCGGACGTGGCATGAAGTCTCCTGGTGCGTGACAACCGAAGCGGCCCGTTCGCGCGCCTGTCGCCGAACGGACCGACGCCGGATTGTACCCCACGCTCTGCGGATTCCGACAAGCGATCGATGAGTAGCGAGGGCTCGGCGTGCCGAGCGCCAACCTCGCGTTCATTCACCGACGCTCACCGATAGCGACGGCTCATTCACCGCCGATAACTGCCGCGCCTGCCGAGGCCGCTGCCTGACGGCACACATACCCTGTGGGATCACTGGGCTGCATGCGCGTATCCGAGTAGAGGTCGGGCTCGTGGCCCTCAGGATGTCCGCCCTTGGCGGCACGTCTCGTGGTCCGGCGCGTCGCACGATGCCGGTGCCGAACGGCGAGATCGGAGCAATACGCCGTGGCCGCGTCACTCACGACCTGGAGGCTTCAGATGAGGGTACCTAACTGCCCACGGACAGCTATCCGGAACCGATGGCATGGTGTGCTTCGGTGGCCGCGATCGGTGATGCCGATGGCCGTGGCGCTCTTCACGTCGGCGGCCTTGCTGGTTGCCCCGCTGACCGCCCTCCCGGTCGCCACCCAGACTCAGCGCGGCGAGGGGCAGGGCGTGGGCGTGACCGCCGACGACATCCTCGACAACCCGCGGCAGTACTACGGGCAGCAAGTCACGGTCGCCGGCGAGGTCGCGGCGATCCTGGGCCCGCGGTCGTTCGTCATGCTCGCGGGGGTCTTTGCGCCCCCCGCAGAGGGCATGATTCCCGGCGTGGAGACCGCCGACATCGGAGAGATCCCGGTGGTCGTCACGGCGGGGCCCGACGGGCCGCCGCTCGACCTGCGCAACCTGATGGAGCGGGTCGTGCGGGTGACCGGCACCGTCCACCAGTTCAACCTCCGCGAGTTCGAGGAGCCAAATACCCCAAATCCCGAACTTTCCCCGGCGTGGTTAGCACTACTCTGGCGCCTTGAGGGTGGGGTAGGAGGCGAGGGCGCGTCGGGCGGCCGAGCGTGTGGGTAGGCGGATGCGGACGTGGCAGGCCGGGCACGAGATGACGAGGAGCAGGGCGGCGA
>JALYGH010000144.1 GCA_030777205.1 Chloroflexota bacterium | reverse complement strand
GGCGCGGCGGGCGAACGCGACGGCCCGGTCGGCCGGTTCGCTCGTGCGCCAGGTTCAGGTGCGCCTCGCCGACTCCGTCCAGCGGGTGCTCGTCGCCTCCTCGGATGGCGTCTACGCCGAGGATGAGCGACGCGCGGTCCAGCTCAGCGTCGCCGTCACCGCCGAGCGGGCCGGGACGCGCCAGATCGGGCGGCGCGTGCGCGGCGGCGGAACCGGCGTCGAGCTGTTCGACCATCACCCGCCCGAGGACATCGCTCGCGAGGCGGCTGACGTGGCGATCCGCATGCTCGACGCCCGGCCGGCGCCGGCCGGCCCGATGCCGGTCGTCGTCGCGAACGGCTGGGGCGGCGTGCTCTTCCACGAGGCGGTCGGGCACGGGCTCGAAGGTGACCACGTCGAGAAGGGCAGCTCGGTCTACGCCGGCAAGCTCGGCCAGCCGGTCGCCGAGCCGATCGTCACGCTGGTCGACGACGCCACCGTGCCGGACCACCGGGGCTCGTTTCGGGTCGACGACGAGGGTACGCCGGCCCAGGCGACGACGCTGGTCGTCGACGGCGTGCTGGCGGCGTACCTGACCGACCGCAAGCGTGCCCGTCTGCTCGGGCTGCCGGCCTCGGGCAACGGCCGCCGCCAGTCGTTCCAGTACCTGCCGATCCCGCGCATGACCAATCTGTTCATCCGGCCGGGCTCGGCCCCCTCGGAGGCGATCCTCGCCGATACGCCGCGCGGGCTGTACGTCGCGAGCCTGGGGGGCGGCCAGGTCGACACGACCAGCGGGCAGTTCGTCTTCAGCGTGACCGAGGGCTATCTGATCGAGGGTGGCCGGCTCGGGGCGCCGGTGCGCGGCGCGACGCTGGCCGGCGACTCGTTCGGGGTGTTGCGGCGGATCGACGCGGTCGGCGACGACTTCGCCCTCGACCCCGGCCTCGGCACGTGCGGCAAGCTTGGGCAGCGAGTGCCGGTCGGCGTCGGTCAGCCGACGCTGCGGGTATCCAAGCTAATCGTCGGCGGCACGGCCACGTGACGGCTCGGTTGGAGTCTCGATGACCGTGCCGGCGCGCGAGGAGCAGAACGCCCTCGAGCTGTGCGCCGACGTCGTGGCCCGCACCCGGGCGGCCGGCGCCGACGAGGCCGAGGCGTACTACCTCGCCGAGCGCACGACGAACGTCGAGGTGCTCGAAGGCCGGCTCGACGCGCTGACGGCGGCCGAGAGCCGCGGCATCGGGCTGCGCGTACTCATCGGCGGCGCGCTCGCCTTCGCCTGGGCGTCCGACCTCGGTGCTGCCGGTCGGGCCGAGCTGGCCGACCAGGCGACGCGGCTGGCCCGCGAGGCGACCCCGGAGCCGGGCCGCGCACTGCCGGAGCCGCTCCCGATCCCGGACCGCGCGCTCGACATCGACGACCCGTCGCTGGCCGACGTCACCACCGAGCAGAAGGTCGCACTGCTGACCCGGCTCGAAGCCGCGGCCCGCGCCGAGGACCCGCGCGTCGCGGCCACCCACCTCTGCCGCTACGGCGACAGTGTCGATCTGTGCGCAGTCGTCAACTCGCGCGGGATCGCCGGGGCCTACCGCGCGACGAGCTGCTACGTCGCGCTGTCGACGATCGCCCGGCAGGACGGAGAGGCGCAGCGCGGCTACGCCGGTGGCGTCGCCCACGGCGTCGGCGGCCTGGACGTCGACGAGGTTGGCCGCCGCGCGGCGCGGCGGGCCACGCTGACGCTCGGGGGCGAGCCGATCCCGACCACGCGAGCGACGGTCGTGCTCGACCCGGATATCGCGGCCGAGCTGCTGCGCGGGGTGACGCAGGCGCTCTCGGGTGACGCCGTCACGCGCGGCCGGTCGATGTTCGTCGGCTGCACCGGGCAACGCGTCGGATCGTCGCTCGTCACACTCCGCGACCGCGGCAACCTGCCGGGCGGCCCGCGTACGGCGCCCTTCGACGGCGAGGGTATCCCGACCGGCTCGACCACGCTGATCGAGACGGGCGTGCTGCGCGGCTTCCTTCACACGAGCGAGACGGCCCGCCGCGCCGGCACGGCGTCGACCGGCAACGCCATCCGCTCGGCGTACCGCGTCGCGCCGGACGTCGGCCCGACCAACCTGGTGCTCGAACCGGGGCCGCTAACCGGGGCCGAGCTGATCCGCGGCGTCGACTACGGGCAATACGTCGTGGCGACGCGGAACGTCGGCGGGATCAACCCGGTCAGCGGCGACTACTCGGTCGGCGCGTCCGGTCGACTGATCGAGCGCGGCGAGCTGACCCGCCCGGTGACCGGGGTCACGATCGCCGGCCCGATGCCGGAGCTGTTGGCGAACGTCGTCGCGGTCGGCTCGGACGCCCGGTGGGCGGTCGGCCAGGCGCCGGTGTGGACGCCGACCATCCGCATCGACGGCGTGGCAATCGGCGGCCGATAGGAGACGCCCCGCGCCGGCCGGCTGGGGGCGTCCGAGGCGTGGACCTCGCGCGGCGCAGTCGGCAGGAGGCTCGCAGTCGGTATGATCTGGGGCCATGACTCGTGGCTTCCAGGCGCTCCAGCCGTTCGTTCAGAACCGTCTCCCGACGCCACTTTCGCCCCGCGCGTGGCTGTGCGGCCTGGTCGGTGACCACCCCTCCGACTACTCGCGCAGCCCGGCCATCTGGAACGCTAGCTTCCGCGAGCTTGGGCTCGATGCACTGTACGTCCCATTCGACGTGACGGCCGACGATCTGCCCGGCTTCGTCGACGCTGTGCGGCGCGAGCCACGCTTCCTGGGGATGAACGTGACCGTGCCGCACAAGCAGGCCGTCGTCCCGCTGCTTGACGAGCTGGACCCGACCGCCGAGCGGCTCGGCGCGGCGAACACGGTCGTGCGGACCGTCGACGGGCGACTGATCGGCGCCAACACCGACGGCGCGGGCGCCCTGGCCAGCCTCACCCAGACCTGGCCCGGTCAGCCCGAGCCGTTCCTTCCCTCGCTCGAGCGCAAGAGCGTCCTGCTGATCGGGGCGGGCGGGTCCGGCGCGGCCGTGGCGTTCGCGCTGGCCGAGGCGATCGGGCCGCACGGCCGGCTCTTCGTCGCCAATCGCACCCCGGAGACGGCGCTGGCCCTCGGCGAGGCGGTCGCCGCGCACTTCGGCAATGCGCAAGGGCTGGACGAGGCGGACGCCGAGCTGCTGGCGCCCGGCATCGACCTGGTCGTCAACGCCTCGACCCGCGGCCAGTCCGGCCCCCACCCGGCCGGACCCGGCCGGGTCACGTACCTCGAGTCGTACTCGGCGCTCGCGCCGGCCGCGCCGCCGAGCGTGCCGGCCTCGACCGACGAGTTGGAGGAGGATCGCCGACGCGCCTGGCTGGCGACGGCGATCCCGGGCATCCTCGAGAACCACGCCACCTCGCTGCGCTTCGCGACACGGGTCGGGCCGCGGACGGCGTTCTTCGACCTGGTCTACTCGCCGCCGGAGACGATGACGCTGCGCCACGCCCGCTGGTCGGCCCGCCCGACGCTCAACGGCCGGGGCATGATCGTCTTCCAGGCGGCGGCCGCCTTCCTGGACCAAGTCGCGCGCCCGCTGCTTGCCGGCCGCGAACATGACCCGTCCGTCCGCCAGCACGTCGTCGACACCATGATGACGAGCTTGTGAGTCTGGCATTGGAGCATGCGATGGCTGATCAGCCTCAGTTCGTCGACCTGTCGGCGCAGATGGCGCCGCCCACCGCCCTGCTACCGCCCGACTCTCCGGAGGCCGTCGCCGCGCTCGCCGCTGCGGTGGCAAGCACGGACGAGGGCACGCCCGAGCGCTTGGCCGTGCTCCGCGAGGTCGCTCGCCGCTGGCCAGCCTCGATAGCCGCCTGGGCCCAGCTAGCCGAGACGGCGCTGGCGCTCGGGGAGGACGTCGAGGCGTACGCCTTCGCGCGGACCGCCTACCACCGCGGCCTCGATCGCCTGCGCGCGAACGGCTGGCGCGGGACGGGGCTCGTGCCGTGGTCCCACGAGCCGAACCAGGGGGTGATGCGCGCGCTGCGCGCCCTCATGCTGGCCTCGGAGCGACTCGGCGAGGCGGACGAGGCGGCGCGGCTGCGCACCTTCCTGCTCGACTCGGACCCGACCGATCCGCTCGGCGTGCACGACGCCTGACGTACAACTTGGCGCCGACCGGTGTTAGTGACCAGACCATCACGTGCTACAGTGACGGAGGCAGGTGCAACGGGGCATGAGTGAGGAGTCATGCAAGAAATCGATTGGCGCGACTACATTGTCTCCGACGAGCGTATCCTCGCCGGCAAGCCGACCCTCAAGGGAACGCGGGTCTCGGTCGAGTTCGTTCTCGACCTGTTGGCCGCGGGCTGGGACTGCGAGAGCCTCCGTGAGCACTACCCATATCTGACGGACAAGGGTATCCGCGCCGTCCTGGCGTACGCGGCCCACACCTTTCGCGAGGAGCGGTTTTACGCCCTTCCTCCGCTCGCCGACTCGCGGTGAGCGAGCGCTTCATCGCCGACGAGAACGTCCCACGCGCCCTGACGAGAATCCTGCGAGCAAACGACTACGACTCGAGGTCGAGGACTGAACGCTGGAT
>JALYGH010000143.1 GCA_030777205.1 Chloroflexota bacterium | reverse complement strand
CAGCCGACCACCGCACCCGCCGCGGCCGCCGGCGGGATGCTGATCGCCGCCCAGGAGGTCGATCCGGTCCAGCTCGACCCGGCTACCAGCTCGAACTTCTCGGCCCTCCAGGCGTACGAGCACATCTACGAGAGCCTGACCGGCTACGACGAGGCGACGAAGGTGGTCCCGGCCCTCGCCGAGCGCTGGGAGACGCCGGACGATACGACCTACATCTTCCATCTGCGGCCGGGCGTCAAGTTCCACAACGGCCAGGACCTGACCGGCGACGACGTCGCCTACAGCCTCGAACGGGCGCTCGACGAGCAGACCGGCTCCCCCTGGCGCTCGCTGCTGACGCCGATCAAGAGCATCGAGGTCCCGGACAAGCAGACGGTCCGCGTCAACCTGAGCAGTCCGTACCCCGGGCTCTTGGGCGCCTTCTCCGTCCTGCGCAACTCGGGCATCATGCCGAAGGACTGGGACAAGACCCACAATACGAAGACCGAGGCGGTCGGGACCGGGCCGTTCAAGCTGAAGGAGTTCGTCGCGACCGACCACCTGACCTATGAGAAGAACGCCGAGTACTGGGACACCGGGCGGCCGAAGCTCGAGGGCATGACCTTCAAGATCATGCTCGACCAGAACGCGCGGATCGCGGCGCTGCGCAGCGGCCAGATCCAGTACGCGTTCCTCGACGCGCAGGGCGCCGCGCAGATCAAGGACCAGCCCGGCATCCAGGTCCTCCAGAGCCCCTCGGCCTGGCTCGCGACCCATCCGTTCAACCTCTCGCGCAAGCCGTTCGACGACAAGCGGGTGCGCCAGGCGCTCCGCATGGCCGTCGACACTCGGGAGGTGATCGAGAAGGCGGTGTTCGGGGCCGGCGCCCCGTCCGGCCCGATCGCGACCGGCTTCGGCGATTGGGCGCTGCCGGAGAGCGAGCTGCGATACCTGAAGCCGGACGTCGAGAAGGCGAAGCAGCTCCTGGCCGAGGCCGGCTACCCGAACGGCTTCGAGACGACGATTACCTGCTCGCCGCAGTACCCGGAGTTCGTCGCCACGTCGCTCGTCTGCCAGGAGGCCTGGAAGAAGATCGGGGTCACCGCCACCGTCGAGCAGGTCGAGTGGGGCACCTACGTCAAGCGGGCCAGCAAGGCCGGCGGCTTCGAGTACGACATCGGCGCGACCGCCTTCACCTTCCGCCCGGACCCGGACGGCTACGTCTACTCCTATTACAAGACCGATGCCGAGAACAACACCGGCTACAGCAATCCGGAGATGGACAGGCTCCTCGACCAGGCTCGGTCCACCATGGACGAGGCCAGGCGGCGCGACCTGTACATGCAGATCCAGAAGATCATCGAGGACGACGTCCCCTGGATGTACTGGTACGTGAAGTTCAACATCGAGGCCCTGTCGACGAAGGTCGGCGGCTTCAAGCAGTCGTTCACCGGGCGGCGGATCTTCCTCAAGGACACCACCGTCTCGGCCTGAGGTTCGGCCGGCGGCCCGCCCCGGCCGCCGGTCCCACTCCCACCCAGATGCAGTACGTCATCCGCCGCCTCCTCCTCTCGGTCGTGGTGCTGTTCGGCGTCTCGATCTTGATCTTCACCATCGTGCGGCTGCTGCCGGGCGACGTGATCGACATCATGATCGGGACCGAGGGCAGCATGAGCAGCAGCCAGCAGCGCGCCGTCCGCGAGCGGTACGGCCTGACCGACTCCTGGCCGGTCCAGTACGTCCGCTGGATGGGCGGCGTCCTCCAGGGGAACCTGGGCGAGTCGTTCCGCACCGGCGAGAAGGTCATGCCAATCATCGTCGGGCGGCTGCCGACCACGATCGAGCTGGCCGCGCTCTCGGTCCTGCTCTCGTCGGTCATCGCGATCCCGCTCGGCGTGATCTGCGCGACCGCGCGCAACGGCTGGGTCGACTTCGTCGCCCGGCTGCTCGGGCTAGCCGGACTGTCGGTGCCGAACTTCTGGCTGGCGACGATGCTGATCATCTTCGCCTCGTTCCAGTTCCAGTGGTCGCCGGCCCTGATCTACGTCCCGCCGACCGACAATCTCCTGGCGAACCTGCAGCAGATGCTCCTGCCGACGATCTCGCTCGGCGTCGCGCTGGCGGCGATCGTGATGCGGATGACGCGGTCGGCCGTCCTCGAGCTGCTCGGCGAAGATTTCGTCCGCACGGCGTACGCGAAGGGGCTGCGCGAGAACGTCGTGCTGGTGCGCCACGTGCTGCGCAACGCGATGATCCCGGTGATCACGATCATCGGCCTCCAGGCCGGCTACCTGCTCGGCGGCGTCGTCGTGATCGAGCAGTTGTTCGGGCTGCCGGGGCTCGGCTGGACGCTGCTCAACGGCATCTACCAGCGCGACTACCCGGTCGTCCAGGGAACGGTGCTGTTCTTCGCGCTCGTCTTCGCCCTCTTCAACCTGCTCGTCGACCTGACCTACGCCTACCTCGATCCACGCATTCGGTACTCCTGAGACCGAGGACGTCCACATGAGCAACCCGGTGGCGGTCGACGAGGTCGCCGCGACCCGAGCGTGGCCGGCTACCCCCACCGGGGCGGCCCGGCCCCGCGGCGCGCTCCAGGTTTCGCGACTCATCCGACGCAACCCGATCGGCGCCCTGGGCGCCCTGACAGTGGCGCTGGTGATCGCGGTGGCCGTGCTGGCCGACGTCCTGGCGCCCTACGACCCGGTCTCCCAGATCGCCCCGGTCCTCCAGCCGCCCGGCGGGGCCTACACGCTCGGGACCGACGATTTCGGCCGCGACATCCTGAGCCGCGTCATCCACGGCTCGCGCGTCTCGCTCTACGTTGGGGTCATCTCGGTCGGGATCGCCCTGGTCAGCGGGTCGATCCTCGGACTGGTGGCCGGCTTCTTCGGCGGGTGGGTCGACACCGTGATCATGCGCGTCATGGACGTGCTGTTCGGCCTGCCGGCCATCGTGCTGGCGATCGCCATCACCAGCATCCTCGGGCCGAGCCTGAACAGCGTGCTGATCGCGATCGGCATCGTCTACGCGCCCCAGTTCGGGCGGGTCGCCCGCGCGCCGACGCTCTCGCTCCGCCAGCGCGACTTCGTGACCGCGGCCCGCGCGACCGGGGCCGGGGACTTCTGGATCGTCCGCCGCCACATCCTGCCGAACATGACGGCGCCGGTCATCGTCCAGGCGACGGTGGCGTTCTCGACCGCGATCCTCACCGAGGCGACGCTCAGCTACCTCGGCCTCGGCACGCAGCCGCCGACGCCCTCGTGGGGGACGATGCTCAACGCCGGCAAGCAGGTGATGCTGCTCGCCCCGTGGACGTCGATCTTCCCCGGCCTCGCCGTCGCGCTGACGGTGCTGGGCTTCAACCTGCTCGGCGACGGCCTGCGCGACATCCTCGACCCGCGCCTCCGCGGCCAGTAGCCCGCCTCACGGCCGAAATCGCCGCGACGCCGCGCGGCGGAACTCGCCGCGTGGCCACGCCCGCCCGGCGCCCGATGGCCTACCATGACCTGGGAGGGTCGCGTGGAACCACTGTCGGTCGCCGTCATCGGCTGCGGGAACATCGCCGCCACCGGGCACTTACCCGCCTACCAGCAGGCCGCCGAGGCCGACCTCTGCCGGATCGTCGGCGTCTGCGACGCGGACCGCGACCGGGCTGAGGCCCTTGCCGAGCGGTACGGCGTGCCGTCCTTCGGGACGGCCGATGAGCTGCTCGCGGCCACGCGGCCCCAGGTCGTCAGCATCGCCACCCCGCCCTGGAGCCACCGCGACCTCGCGCTCGAGGCGTTCGCGGCCGGCTGCCACGTGCTCTGCGAGAAGCCGATCGCGCTCAGCCTGGCCGAGGCCCGCGAGATGGTCGCCGCGTCGGAGCGGGCCGGCAAGCTGCTCGGCATCTGCTTCCAGACCCGCTACTCGCCGGAGGTGCGCTACGTCCGCGAGCGGATCCGGGCCGGCGATTTCGGCCATGTCCACGCGATCCGCACCTGGGGCGGCGGCGAGCGCGCCCTGCCGTTCGGTCCGCAGCGCCATCGGCTCGAAACGAACGGCCGCGGCTGCCTCCAGCACTGGACGATCCACAACCTCGACATCGCCCTCTGGCTGCTGCCCGACCCGCGGCCGCTGACCGCCAGCGCCTTCACTTACCAGCGGCTGGCCAACCTGCCTCCCGGCTGGGCCACCTCAGCCGGGGGCCGGACCCGCCCGGAGCGCGTCGACCCGAGCATCGAGGATTTCGGGGTCGGCATGCTGCGCCTGGACGGCGGCACCGTCATCACGCTCGAGGCCAACTGGATGGCCCCGCCGTCCGAGCGACCGACCGGCTGGCAGCTCCTGGCCGATCGGGCGGCGGTCGGCATCCGCCCCCTGCGCGTGCTCGTCGACGATGGCCGGAACTGGGTGGACGCCACGCCGAGCGACGTGCCGTCAACCGAGCCGGGCATGGCCCCGCTGATGGCCGACTTCCTGGAGCGGGCCCGAGACGGCCGCCCGTCCCCAATCTCGGGCGCCGAGATCCTGCGCATCCAGGGCTTGATGGACGCGCTCTACGAATCCGACCGCC
>JALYGH010000142.1 GCA_030777205.1 Chloroflexota bacterium | reverse complement strand
GTACAAGCGCTTGAGGGGTGAGCCTGGCATCAAGCCCTGGCTGGACGAAGAGGACATCCTGCCGGGCCAGGAGTGGGACGCCGAGATCCGTAAGGCCGTGCGGGCATCGGATGTAGTAATCGTCTGTCTCTCTGAGGGGTCGATAACGAAAGCCGGCTACGGGGACCGTTGCCGAAGTCAGGAGTGTGAGTGCGGACGAGCGGGGTGCAGCGGTCGTGGATGGCGACGCGCGGAGAGTCGTTCGGGGCGACGAGTGCGGCTGAGTCGGCACGTTCGGAGCGCTGGGGCGCGGCAGGCGCCTGTCGCCCCCTGGTAGGAGGCGGTTGGCGCGTGGGGAGCGGCCGGGAACGGACCTGCCGGGCACCGGAGGGCGAGCTTCCGGATGTTCTGGGCCGTGGCGGTCAGCAGCGCCTGGATCCGGACGGCGTCGAGGCCGCGGCAGCGCGCTCGGCGCAGCCCGCGCCGCTCCTTACCATCACCGAAGACGGTCTCGACCCACGCCTTGCGCTGCCGGATCAGGCGACGGGCCGGGCCGGTGCGGAGGTAGGCGACCGTGCGATCCCGCAGGCCGCCGTCATCCGGCCTCGAGGCCGAGCGGACCTTGGCGGACCCGCAGCATCTGACCTTCAGCGGGCAGCCGGCACACGCGGCCGGCCGGGGCCGGTAGACGATCAGCGGGTGGGCGGCCGCCGTGGTCGTCCGGCCCTGGCGCGTCAGGGTGGCGCCGGTCGGACAGCGATAGGTGTCGGTTGCGGCGTCGTAGAGGAACGCGGAGCGCGGGATGCTCCGGTGATCGCTGCCGCCATCGCTGAACGGGATCGCCGCCCGGACGTCCCGCGCCTCCAGCCACCGGTAGTTGTCGATCGTCCCGTACTTGGTGTCGGCCACCGCTTCGAGCACCCGCCGATGGGTGTTCCCTTCGTGCTCGGTCACCAGGCGCGGCAGGAGCAGCTCGTCCCCGACGATGCCGGTCGTGGCCTCGACGGCGGTGACGATCCGGGCCGGCCCGCCATCCACGCCGACGTGCACCTTGTAATAGAGATCGGCCGGCACCTTCGCGCGCTGGACGACGGTCGCGTCCGGGTCCGTCCGGCTCACCAGGCGATCGTTCAGCAGGCCCAGGGCGGCGTTCGGCGTGTCGTCAGGCCCGGCCGGGTGCAGGCCGACTCGCTCACCGGGCACGCCCACGGGCTCGGTGACCGTCTCGGCCGCGCTCGTCTCAGGACGATCGTCCGTGCCGGCCGGCCCCGGGGCACTCGCCGGTGTCGCCGGAGCCACGGCCGCTACCGGTGCGACCTCCGCGTTCTCCTCCCAGAGGTCGGCCACGTGCTCGCCGACCGTCGACAACTGCCGGATCAACTCGCGGCTGCCCACCCGGCCCAGGTCGGCCTGCGCCGCCACCAGCGTGCTGTCCAGGAACAGCCGGTCGCCGCGGATCAGCCCGGCCCGCTCGCACTGCCGGACCACGTCGACGAAGAACGCCTCGTAGATGGTCGGGCCGAAGCGGCGGCGCGCCTTCGAGAGGACCGAATGGTCGGGGATCGCCTCGTCCAGGTCGTAGCCGATGAACCAGCGGTAGGCCAGGTTGAGCCGGATCTCCTCGACCAGGCGCCGCGCCGACGGCAGCCCGTACAGGTAGCCGAGCAGCGCCATCTTGAACAGGACGACCGGATCGACCGACGGCTGGCCGGTATGGCTGTAGAACCGCGCCGTCAGGTGCCGCGCCACGTCAAAATCGACCGCCTCCGCGACCCGACGGAGCAGATGCCCGCCCGGCACCAGCTCCTCCAGGCTCACCTGATAGAACAGCTTGCCGGCCAGCGCCTTCCGCCCCATCATCCCGCCGCGCACCTCGATCAGACAGCTTCACCCCAGCATACCGCCCTCACCCGCTCCTCCGGTAGTACCCGGAAGAGTTCGGCAACAGCCCCCTGACTGGAGTTGCGGCATGGGGCGGGGGCCGTGTTCTTCGAGATCGAGGGCCGAAGAGCGCCTCGCCGACGATTCACATGCCGCAACTTCTCGACGGAAGCATTTAGCGCGGTACCCGCCGGTGACGGCGCGGGCCGTACCGCTTGGACGGAACTGCCCCGCCACGATCGAGCCGGGGTCGGCGTAGATCTCGCGCGCGGCCTCCTCCGGCAGCAGGCCGCCGAAGAGCCCGTAC
>JALYGH010000141.1 GCA_030777205.1 Chloroflexota bacterium | reverse complement strand
CGTCCGCCCGATCGAACCGGCCGAGCGGGCCGCGATCGACGAGCTGCCGCTCGACCTGGCGGGCTACCTGGCGGCCAACGGTATCGCCGGCCTGGCCGCGCACCCGGCCGACAACTTCTTCGAGCGCGTCATGTTCCACCCGACGCTCAACATCGCCGGGCTGACCTCCGGCTACGGCGGCCCGGGCACCAAGACGATCATCCCCTCGAGGGCGGTCGCCAAGATCGACATGCGGCTGGTCGTCGACCAATCGGCCGACGACATCTGGGCGGAATTCGAGCGCCACGTCAAGCAGCACGCCCCGAACGTCGTCGCCCGCCGGCTCGGCTCGATGGAGCCCTCGCGCACGCCGGTCGGCGACCCGTACGTCCAGGTCATCGCCCGGGCGGTCGAGCGCGCGACCGGCGAGCGGCCGTACATCTCGCCGTCGTCGGGCGGTAGCCTGCCGGACTACGCCTTCACCCGCGACCTCGGCCTGCCGCTGGAGAAGGTGCCGTACGCCAACGTCGACGAGGCGAACCACGCCCCGAACGAAAATATGGATCTTGAGCGCTTCTACAACGGCATCAAGATCTCCGCCTCGGTGTATGAGGCACTAGCTCATCACGACGGGAACCGCGTACGGTAGGAGTTGGACACCTCGACCTGTCGCGGTTCTACCAGGGCATCAAGATCTCGGCCGCGGTCTACGACGCGCTCGCGAGAAGTCGCGAGTAACATCCGCGACTCTTAGCCAATCATGCCCTGTCACCCGGCTGCTGATTCCAGCGTTGAAGTCACGAGAGAAGCGTCCCTCTGGAGGTGACCCTTGTGGGAGTAGTCCTGAACAAGCACACGATCGAGCAGATTGCCCGACTCCATGATGAGGACTACGATCGGCGTGCCAAGGTATTCCTTGACGGATATCTGGACCGTAGCCACCTGACAAAGGAGGAACTGGACGCGGCGGGATACATCTACCCGAAGCGCAGCCACCTGACGGTGTGCGAGCTTCAGGCGGTCATCGATTGGAAATGGCCGGCCGGCAAGACGAAGAAGCACGCGGCGAAGAACGGAGTCGAGAAGGTCGCGTCGGTTACGGGCAAGGCGTTCGCCGCACGGGACCCCATCGAGGCCGTCCGCACGCTCCGCGGCTTGCACGGCGTCGGCGTACCGATGGCGAGCGCGATCCTCACCAGCTTCGACCCACTACGGTTTACTGTACTGGATGTGCGAGCGTGGAATGCCCTGAAGTTGCTGCGCTTACTCGATCAACTGGAACTGGCCGAGTTCGATGGGCGGCTCGACGAGCCCGAGACCTATGCCGCATACCTCCAAGGCTGCGTCCGACTGGCCGACGATGCCGGCGTCTCGCTGCGAAGCCTGGACAGGTGCCTCTGGACCCTTGACGCGTCTCGCTCCGTCATGAATCAGACGGGCCTGTACGGCTGGGCACGAGACGGCGTCACGCTGGCCCCGATTCTCACTCAATCGGTTCGAACTGCTAACGGCTACGGACGCTCCGAGGGATCTTGATGGCAAGTACGGACCAGGTGCAAGTGCTCGATCGGTATCAGGGCTGCCTCCTGGGCGGGGCGGTCGGTGACGCGCTCGGCGCACCGGTCGAGTTCATGTCGCTCGCAGAAATCCGGGCCCGGTTCGGCCCGCGCGGCATCCGCGACTACAGTCCGGCCTATGGTCGGCTTGGGGCTATCACCGACGATACCCAGATGACCTTGTTCACGGCCGAAGGTCTGCTGCGCGCCCACAATCGAGGCTATGCCAAGGGCCTCTGCCACCCGCCCACCGTCGTGTACTACGCCTACCTCCGCTGGCTCGACACGCAGGGCGAGCGAGCGCCCTTCCCCGACCCGAAGATGAGGGACGGGTGGCTGGTGAATCTCCCGGGCCTCCGGTCGAGGCGAGCGCCAGGCAATACGTGCCTGTCTGCCTTGCGCCACGGCAAGCTGGGCACGATGGAACAGCCCGTCAACGACAGCAAAGGCTGCGGCGGAGTCATGCGGGTCGCACCGGTCGGTTTGGCTGGTGGCGTGCTCGGCGGTCAGGATTCGTTCGGGCTCGCGTCTGAACTGGCGGCGCTCACCCACGGGCACCCGAGCGGCTTCTTGGCGGCGGGCTTCTTCGCGGCGGTGATCGACGAGATCATCGCCGGTGCCCCGATCAACATCGCTATCGTCGCCACCTTGGACACTCTGCGGACGTACCCCAAGCACGAGGAGTGCCTCCGAGCCGTCGAAATGGCGCAACAACTTGCCAACGATGCGCCCGCCACCCCAGAAACTGTCGAGAAGCTTGGTCAGGGGTGGGTCGCGGAGGAAGCGCTCGCCATCGCACTGTTCTGCTCGCTTGTCGCAAAGCGCTTCGAGGACGGCGTCCTCCTGGCGGTTAATCATGGCGGCGATAGCGACAGTACCGGCGCGATGACCGGCAACATCTTGGGCGCGCACCTGGGAAAGTCGGCCATCCCTTCGAAGTGGCGTGAGCACCTGGAACTGCGGCACGAGATCGAGGAAGTTGCCACCGATCTGTTCCTGCACTTCGGAGACCGTAGAAGTCGACCCTACGAGGGCGACTGGGAGAAGTACCCCGGGGGGTGACACTCACCAGCGCACGAGCCGTTAGTGTGCTTGCCGAGCCGCCTGCCACTCCGAATCGCTTGGTTACCCCAAACTGTGGCAGTTTTCCGCCAGGGTGACGATCTCGGCGTTGGCCTACGAGGCGCTGGCCCGCGAGTCGCCACGACCGTGAGATCACGCGCGGGGGTGCCACTGGACGGCGGACTCTGCCACCTCGTCCCATTGCTGGCCCTGGCACAGATACGACGAGGGCCGCGTCCCATGAAGGTAACGGCGTGGGATTGAACCGGCACGATGACCTGGAGGTAACCATCGGCACGCGCCTCACACCACGACCGTGCGGCTGAACGGCACACGCGGCGCGCACCCGATTAGTTACTGCCGCACCGTGACGGTGGTGACGCTGCTCCCGAACCAGGCGGGCAGCGCCCAGAAGATGCCGACCACCAGCGCCGCGAGGACGGTCAGCGCGACGACGACGGACACGAGGTTGATGCCGTGGTCGGGCGGTTCCGCTCCGGCGATGGGTTCGGCGGCTTCGCATGGGGTGGAGGTGGTCTCGCGGTCAGTCATAAGGCTCCCGTGCGGAGGACGCGGATCGAGCGCGAACGAACTACGGTTCGTAAGGATACGCTGCCGGCCAGGCTTGGCGGGATGCGCCTGCCGCGACCGGCCCGCTCGTTCGCTCGTTGTATTGACCAAGAGGCGACTTTCTGCCAGACACGATGCTTGTAGAAGGTCTGCCGGACGCCGAACCATCGGCGTCGCCGCGGAATTCGAGTTACGTAAGGAGCGAGCATGAGGCGTACAGCGATCCTGGCGGCATTCCTCGTGATGGGGTTGACGGCGGCCTTCGTCCCGCCGGGGAGGCCGACTCAGGCGCAGGCGAACTGCTTTCCCCAGACCGGGTTCTGCATCACAAACCCGGCGTTCGCCCAGTACTTCAACAACACCGGCCAGGTAGACATATTCGGGTACCCGGTTTCGCGTTCGTTCACGCTGGAAGGGTTCGAGGTCCAGATCTTCCAGCGCGTCGTCCTGCAGATGAACCAGGGCAACGTCGCGCGGCTGAACGTCCTTGACCCGAACATCATGCCGATGACGCGAGCGAACGCCTCGATCTTCCCGGCGCCTGACCAGGAGCTGGCGGCGGCGGCGCCGCAGCCGGGCGCTCCGAACTACGCCCAGCAGGTTGTCGAGTTCGTCCGCTCGGTCGCGCCCAATACGTTCAATGGACAGCCCGTCAACTTCTTCACGGAGTTCAACACGACCGTACCGTCGGGGCCGGGGGACAATCCCGACATCGTCACTCTAAGGAACCTGGAAATCTGGGGCGTCCCGACCTCGCGGCCCGCCCCGGATCCGAACAACGGCGGCTTCATCTACCAGCGGTTCCAGCGCGGGATCATGCACTTCCGCGCCGAGGTCCCGGTCACCGAGGGCATCCTCGTCGGTCAGTACTTCCGGGACGTCATCGCCGGGCGGAACCTGCCACCGGATCTGGCCCAGGATATGCAGGGCAGCCGCTTCCTCGGCCAGTACGCGCCCGGCGCGCCGAACTGGCTGGCGCGGCCGGCCGAGCTGCCGAACACGGACCTGACCGCCGCCTTCGAGCCCGGCACGGGTGCGGTCACCCCGCCGCCCGGACCGCCCCCGACGCAGGCCCCGGCCGGCCCGACCGCCACCCCGACCGTCACGCCGACGACCACGGCCGGCGTCCCCACTGTGACGCTGCAGATCGACGACGACCGCATCGACCCGGGCCAGGACGTCCAGGTGACGATCATCGCGCGGGACGATAACGGCGTCGACTGGATCCAGTTCGAAGGCGTGGACGAGGACAACGGCAACGACAATGCGGCCGATGACCCTGCCCTGGCGCGTCAGGAGCTCGACTGCGACGACCGGACCGAGTGCGCTCAGGTCTTCACGATCTCGCCGACCGTCGCGGGCGACTACGTGCTCCGCGCACGGGCGCGCGACACCGAGGGGAACCGCAGCGAGTGGACGACGACGTCGTTGCGGGTACGCGAGGGCGATGCCCCGACCGCGACCCCGACGGCGACGACGGTCCCTCCGACCGCCACTCCGACCCCGTAACTGCTCGGTCGGCCGTACGCGGCCGACGGCG
>JALYGH010000140.1 GCA_030777205.1 Chloroflexota bacterium | reverse complement strand
GACGACGGCCGCCGCACCGGCCGCCCAGGCCGCCGCCACCAAGCCAGCGGAAGCCGCGAAGCCCGCGGCCGCAGCGCCGACCCAGACCGCCGGTACCGGCTTCAAGTGGGACCGCTTCAAGGGGGCGCAGGTCCGGATGATCTGGACCGACCTGAAGCCGGTGATCGGCGGGCTCCAGCCGTACTTCCCGGAGTTCGAGGAGCTGACCGGCATCAAGCTGGTGTACGAGGGGTACGGCACCGCCCAACACCGCCAGAAGATGACGATCGAGCTGGTCGCCAAGGAGCCGGGCCTCGACTGCTACGGGATGCAGGTGTCGCAGCAGGGCCGCCAGCACTGGGAGTCCGGCTGGATCGAGCCGCTCGACAAGTACATCGACGACAAGGAGCTGACCAACCCCGACTGGGACTTCGAGGACTTCGGGGCCGGCGCGCGGACCGCCAACCAGATCCCGAGCGAGGGCGCCACGACGAAGTCGGTCTGCCTGACGACGGCCCAGTGCCAGGTCATGTACTACCGCGAGGACCTGCTCAAGGAGGCCGGCATCCAGCCCCCGAAGACTCATCAGGAGCTGCTTGAGGCGGCCAAGGCGCTCAACCGGCCGGACAAGGGCCACTACGGCATCGTCCTGCGCGGCGGGGGCAAGTGGGCCACCACCCAGATCGGGACGTACCTGTACGGCATGGGCGGTCGCTGGATCGGCGACGACGGCCGACTGGCCATCGACACGCCGGAGATGGCCAAGACGCTCGAGCTCTACGGCGGGCTGATCCGCGAGTACGGCCCGCCCGGCGTGAGCAACATGGACGATCGGGCGGTCGCCGCCGCGTACCAGCAGGGCCAGGCGGCGATCATGACCGACCTGAACCACTTCCAGCTCGTGTTCAACGACCCGCAGCAGTCGCCGAAGACGGCCGGCCACGTGCGGGTGACCTACATCCCGCGCGGGCCGGTCGAGGGGCCGGTCCCCGGCGGCCACTTCATCATGCTGCCGGTCCAGAACGCGGCAATGTCGCCGTTCAGCCGCAACAAGGAAGCGACCTGGCTCTGGCTCCAGTGGCTGACGAGCAAGCAGAGCTTCGTGCGGCGCCAGCTCGCGGGCAACTCCAGCCCGCGCATCTCGACCTGGAAGGACCCGGACTTCCTCCAGACGCCGGAGGCGAAGACCAACCCGGACTGGATCGAGCATACCCTCGGCGGCATCCAGTACGGCCGCAACTGGGTCAGCCCGCCGATCCTGGCCGTCGACGAGTTCCGCGACATCATGGCCAAGGCGATCGATGCGGTCGTCCTCGGCCAGGGCTCGCTCGACGCCGTGCTCAAGGAGGTCCAGCAGGAATCGGACGCCCTGCTGGAGCGGACCGAGCCGGCCGGCAAGAAGCTCGTCGACTGGAGCACGCTCCGCTAGCGCTCGATGACCTCTCCCCCCGCCCCCGAGCCGGGGTGGGGGGAGGGCTCCGGCTCCAACGGAGGCCCACTCATGGCACGCGCGCTCCCCACAACCGCCCGCGCCGAGCGCCGCTCGTTCGGCACGGCCGCCGAGGACTGGATCGACCGGCGCCTGCCGATCCTGTTCCCGCTGCCGGCCGCCCTGACGATGATCGCGATCGTGGCGGCGCCGGTCCTCTACGTCGCCTGGCTGAGTTTCTACGAGTGGACGCTGACCAGCGCCCGCCCGTCGACGTTCGTCGGCCTCGACAACTACGTCAACCTGCTCACCCGCGACACGCGCTTCCGGAACAGCGTCTGGGTGACGGTGATCTTCACCGTCGTCTCGGTCGCGATCCAGATGGCGCTCGGGCTCGGCATCGCCCTGCTGCTGAACCGCGAGTTCCGCGGCAAGTCGGTCGCGCGGGCCGCGATCATGCTGCCGATGATCGCCACCCCGGCCGCGATGGCGCTGGTCTGGCGGGTCATGTTCAACCCGCAGCTCGGCATCCTGAACGAGCTACTGCGCGAGATCGGCCACCCCGGCTTCCTGTGGGTGGCCCACCCGTCGACGGCGCTCGCCTCGCTGATCGCCGTCGAGGTGCTCCGCGAGACGCCGATGACGGTGATCATCCTGCTGGCCGGGCTCCAATCGCTGCCGAGCGAGCCGTACGAGGCGGCGAGGATCGACGGGGCGTCGTCGCGGCAGACCTTCTGGCACATCACCCTGCCGCTGCTGCGGTCGGCGATCATGGTCGCGCTGATCTTCCGGGCGATCTTCACCCTGAAGGTATTCGACGTGATCTACGTCATCACCGGCGGCGGTCCGAACTACGCGACGGAGAACTTCACGATCTTCGCCTACCTCCAGTCCTTCACCTACTTCCGCATGGGCTACGGGGCGGCGACGGCGATGCTGTTCTTCCTGATGGTGCTGGCGGTGGTGCTGCCGATGATCGCCTGGCGGAGGAAGTCATGGGAGTACTGAGCCCCGCCCCGGCCGAGCCGCGCGTGGCCGCCCGCCCGCCCGGCCGCGTCCTCCGCGCTCGGCTGGAAGATGGCCTCTTCTGGGCCACCCTGCTGCTGGTGCTGGCCGTCTTCCTGTTCCCGGTCTTCTACATGGCGGTCTCGGCATTCAAGCCCGGCTCGCTGGCGATGGCGTACCCCTCGGTCTGGACGTTCCGGCCGAGCCTGGAGCACTTCACCAGGGTGCTCGGCCAACAGCAGTTGGCGCCCCAGCTCTGGAACAGCCTGCTGATCGCGCTCGGCGCGGTCGGGCTCGGGCTGGTCCTCGGGCTGCCGGCGGCGTACAGCATCGCTCGCTACCGCCAGGAACGCCTGGCGACCTGGCTGCTGGTGGTCCGGATGGTCCCCTACTTCGGGGCGCTGATCCCGATGTACGTCATCTTCCGCGAGGTCGGGCTGACCAACTCGATCCTCGGGCTGATCCTCTCGCACCTGGTGATCACGGTCCCCCTCACGACTTGGATCATGATCGGGTTCATCGAGGACGTCCCGCGCGAGCTCGAGGAGGCGGCGCTGATGGACGGCGCGAGCCGGTTGCGCGCCTTCTTCTACGTGGCGCTGCCGCTGGTGACGCCGGGGATGGTGGCGGCGGCCGTGCTCAACTTCATCTTCTCCTGGAACAACTTCCAGATGGCGCTGATCCTCGGCGGCAACGAGACCAAGACGGCGCCGGTGGCGGTGCTCCAGTACATCGGCTCGGAGGCGATGGACTGGGGCGGGATGATGGCGGCCGCCACGCTGGTCAGCCTGCCGACGTTCCTGTTCGTCCTGCTGGTCCAGAAGTACCTGGTCCAGGGACTCACCGCCGGTGGCCTCAAGGGCTAGGGCCGAGGACCGGCGCGGACATCGATGAAGCGTTTACCTCAAGTCCTCTTTCTGGGAGCGTGCGCCGCATGAAGCCGACCAACCTCCTGTTCATCAACGCCGACCAGCACAGCCGCCACGTCTACGGCGCCTACGGCAACTCGGTCGTCAAGACGCCGCACCTGGACGGGCTGGCAGCGCGGGGGACGCTGTTCGCCAACGGCTACTGTCCGTTCCCGATCTGCGTCCCCTCGCGGGCGAGCCTGGCGACCGGCCGCTACGCCCACACGATCGGCTCCTGGGACAACGCCAAGCCGTACATCGGCACCGAGGCGCCCTCCTGGGGCCACCGCCTGATCGAGCAAGGG
>JALYGH010000139.1 GCA_030777205.1 Chloroflexota bacterium | reverse complement strand
CTCCCAGACCGGCCCGCCGGGGGTGATGATCGCGGCGTTGTTGACGAGGATGTCGACCGTGCCGAGCTCGGCAACCGTTGTGCCGATCAGAGCTCGCACGTCATCGCCTCGGGAGACGTCGGCGAACACCGCAACCGCCCGCCCGCCGATGGCGCGGATCTCCCCGGCGACGGCCTCGTTCTCCTCCGCCACGTTCGACGTGACGACGACGCCGGCGCCCTCGCGGGCGAAGGCAAGGGCGGTGCTGCGCCCCACGCCGCGGCCGGCGCCGGTAATGATGGCGATCTTCCCGGCCAGCTTCCGTCCGGCTACCTCGGATGTCACGGAACTTGCCTCCCAGCCAACATGGCACGCATCAGCCGCAGCTCGTCTTGAGCCCTGTACGGGCTACTTCACGGCGCCGAAGGTGAGACCGCGCGTGATGTACCGCTCGAGGGCCAGGCCGGCGACGACCACGGGAATGACGCTGACCAGGGAGATGGCCGCCAGGTTCCACCAGGCCGTGCCGAGAACGGCCTGGGTCTGGATCTGCAGGAACAACGGGACCGTCACCGCCTCGCTGAACGTCAGCACCAGGGCGAACAGGTACTCGTTCCAGGCGCCGATCATGATCAAGATGAACACGGCCACCAGCCCGGGCGCCGCCAGGGGAAGGACGATCCGCGTGAGCACCCCGAGCCTCGAGCAGCCGTCGATCAGCGCGCTCTCCTCGACCTCGACCGGCAGGCCCAGGAAGAAGTCGCGCATCACCCAGACCACGAAGGGCACGCTGAAGCCGGTGTAGGCGATGCTGAGCCCCAGCCGGGTATCGAGCAGCTCGAGCTCCCGGTACATGATGAGGAAGGGGATGACCAGCACGGCGGTAGGGAACATGCGCTGGGCGAGGAAGGCGAAGGCGATGCCGTTGCTGCCCGGGCCGCCGAACCTGAACCGCGCGAGCGCGTAGCCGGCCATCGAGCCGATGAACAGCGCCACCGCCGACGATGAGAGGGCCGTAATCGTACTGTTCATGAACGGCTTCATGGCCATCTCGCGATTCTCTACGAACACCTCCTCGAAGGCGTGCAGGCCGGGCTGGAAGTCGACGAACGGCAGATAGGTCGGCCCCGTCGAAACCGCCACGCCGGTCTTGAAGGCCGTGGCCACGAGCCAGTAGAGCGGGAAGAATAAGACGAGCGTCCACCCAATCAGGATGGCATACGACAAGATGAGCCTGATACGCCGCTCCCTCCGCACGGTAGCCTCCCCTACGACGCCTTCTTGACCCAGTGCCGCGTCCCGAGGATCAGCGCGGCAGAAGCGACCGCCATGATGACGAACAGGCTATAGGCCGCCACCGCCCCGTGAGCGATGTCGCCCCCCTTGACTCCCAGGTCGTACACGGCCAGGGTGATCGACTCGGTTGCCTGCCCCGGCCCGCCGCCGGTCACGACCTTGACGATGTCGACCACCTTGAAGGCTTCCAGCGACCGGATCAAGAGCGCCGTGACGCTGATCGGGATCAGGAGCGGGAAGGTGAGGTAGCGAAACATCTGCCAGTCGGTCGCGCCGTCTACCCTGGCCGCCTCGTAGGGCTCCTGCGGCAGCGACTGCACGCCCGCGGTCAAGATCAGGATCATGAACGCGCTGTGATGCCAGACATCGATCAGGATGAGCGACACCATCGCCATCGTCGGGTCCGACAGCCAGCGCACCGGCGGCAAGCCAAGCCGCCAGAGGATGTCGTTGATCGGCCCGACGTTCTCGTTGAACAGCATCCGCCCGATTACGACGGCGATGGCGACCGGGCTGATCATGATCGGCAGCAGGAAGAACACGCGGAAGAAGCGGCGACCGAGTCGGCAATTATTCAAGGCGAGGGCGACGACCAGCCCGACCAGGTAGGTGAGCGGGACCGAGCCCAGCACAAAGATGATGGTGTTCCGAGCCGGGATTCGGAACGACTGGTCGGCGAGGATCTTGAACCAGTTCTCGAGCCCGACGAAGCGGACGGGCCGGCCGTAGGCGAACAGGTGCCAGTCTGTGAGTGACACGTAGAACGTCATCAGGATCGGGAAGACGAGCAGTCCCGCGACCACCACCACCGCCGGCGCGAGCAAGATCCATTTCCACGCCCGGTCGGTCAGGTCCAATCTCCGGGGGCGCGGCACGGCACGCGTGGCTGTGCGCGTAACCAGTTGACCCATCGCAACTCCCTGCGCGCCGGTCGACGTCTGTCACCTGGGGGAGCACTCGGAGAGCCGTTGGGCGGCGGCTACGGTCCGGCCACGCCCGCCGCGCGCGGTCTCCGACAATCTCCAAAGCGAGGGAGCCGGGTCCAGAGCCCGGCTCCCTCGGTCTCGGTGCCTGCCTACGCGTTGATGGCGGCCCGGTACAGCTCTCGCTGCCGCTCGACGCCTCCGAGGCGCCCGGTGATCTCCTTCCACGAATCGGCGCACGCGTTCAGCGCGTCCTGAGGCGACAGCTCGCCGGCCAGCGCCTGGGCGATGGCGAGCTCGGCCGTGTCGCGGTACTGAGTGAATCCGGGAATCCGCAGGTCGACCATCAGGTTCTGATGCTCCATCGTCGCCTTCTCGGCGGCCAGGTAGCTCTCGGCCACCGCCTTGTCCATCTTGACGTTGCCCTCGGTCCAGGGCGTCACACTGGAGAGGTGGCTGTGCCGGAACGGCTGGGCCCCGGTCGGATTGGTGACCATATGCAGGCTCATCTCCGGGCCCGCGATGTGCGAGGCAAACTCGAACGCCAACTCGGGATTCTTGCTGTTCTTCGGAACCGCCAGCACCCACCCGCCAAAGGCGATGAAGGGCGCGAAGTTGGCATCCGCCACCGTATCCCATCGGCCGGCCTGGGCGTTGTAGACCTCCGTCGATCCGGGCAGGATCGCATAGCGCACCGTCTCGTGGATCACGGATCGGCTCGGATCGCTCTCGGCGACACCCCACCAACCGACCGACATCGCGACACGACCGCCGCGGAATGCCTCGCCGCTCTCACTCCATTTCATGTCGGTCGCGCCCGCGAGTCCGAACTTCTCGAGCTCTTCCTTCCACTCCGTCAGGACGCGGACGAAGCCGGGGTTGTTGATCCGCGGCTCGAAGGTCTCGACGTCGAAGTGGACGCCGGGGTCTTCAGGATGCTTGACGTACGCAGCGGCCCGCGAGTTGAAGCCCCACCACGCCGTGTCCTTGCGCTTGGTCATGTGCGCGATGCCTGCCTCGTCGGGCTTGCTATTTCCGTTCCAGTCCGAGCCGGTGAAGAACTCGGCGATCTGCCGGTGCTCCTGCCAAGTCATCCGGCCATCCGACGGCAGGTCGAACCCGTACTTGGCCTTGAATTTCGCCCGATTCTCCTGGTTGGCGAACAGGTCCCCCAGGAAGGCCAGCATGTGCTTGTCGCCGTCGTAGGGCAGCGCGTACTGCTTTCCCTGCCAGCTCAGGATCCGATCGCGATAGAGCGGCAGGACATCATCCATGTCGACAGCCTTCTTCGTTTCTGGCGACACTTCCAGCAAGAAGCCACCGCCCATCACGTCGCCGGCCGAGTTGGCGTTGAACTGGATCAGGTCCGCCAGATACGTGTTCGTCGCCATGGCCTGGAGGATTTTCTCCTCCAGCTCCTGCTGGCCGAACTGCGCGCGAACGAACTTCACGCCATGGCTCTCCAGCCACGGCTTCGCCTGGTTCTCGAGCGCTTCACCCATCGTGCCGAGGCCGGCGTAGCGCAGCTCGGCGCCGTTGTACTTGCCCTTCGCGGGGGCGGCGGGTGCCTGCGACTTCGTCTCCGACGGCCCGCCCGACTGCGCGCCCTGCCCCGAGCACGCCTGCAAGACCGGGATGGCGGCGGCGAGACTCAGGTAGGCCGACTTCAGCAGAACTCGGCGCGTGACGCGATGGCCGGCCACTCCAGCGTGGATCCTGTCCTCTTCTCGGTTACGCATGCGAGATCCCCCTCGACCCGGCACGAGCGGCACGAGCCGCACGCACCGTGCGGCGAGACAGCGAAAGGACAACTGTCAGAACGCTTCCGGCAGAGCACCTCGGTTTCCACAAGATGATCGCGGCTCACGCTCGGCTACCCATGGTTGCCGATACACGGTCCCCGTCGGCCGTGCACGGCCCCGGCCCTCAGCATAGCACAGCCTGGCCGGATGCTCGGGCGGCAGTCCAAACGTTCGTCCCGCAGTACGACGCCGATTGCTATTGGCCGACCGCGCCACTGGGAGTATCTTCGGCCCTCGCTGTCGCCTCAACCGCGCCCGGCGTCGGCAAGCCCTCGTCGTCGGGGAGGACCTGCAGTGCCTGGTTATCTTCGCCAGTCTGTCGTTCGACCGCTTCCTGTTCGTCCACCGCCGCTCCCTGCTCCACCGCCCTGTCTACGCCAGCGTGAAGGCCGGAAATCGCGCCCAGGCCGGCCGCCTCAGTCGCCCGCGCAGCTCCTCGCCCGTAGCCACCAGCCCCTCAGCCCGCAAGGTGTGCAGCAAGCGGAAGGTGGTTGGGACGCTGAGACCCGTCCGCGCCGCGACCTCCGTGAGCGTCTGGGGTATGTCGGTCGCGGCCAGCGACGCGAGGAGACTCACCGCCCGCATGATCGCCCGAACCCCGTAGTCGGGATCTTTCACTATATGAAATCGACTTTCACGGTTGGGCTTCCCGAATGATACCCCTCGTCGGCCCGGGGCGTCAACCGCTGGAACGCCTTGCGGTGCCCCACTTTGTGACCGGCTACTCCTGGGGAGGGTGCTGGCCGCTCAGCGGCAACGTCGGCCCAGGATGGCGCTCCGCCGGCCCTGACCGAATCGATTCGGCCGGCCACCATGACACAAAGTGGGGCACCGCAAGCTGGAACGCGGAACCGCTCCAAGGCGGCTGCTGCCCCTGTCGGGTTTCGTTGGCTCGTGGTGAGATGGGCTACGCTGTGCCCCGACGAAGCGGGCCAGAGGCGGGCATGCAGTGCGATCGATGCGCGGGTGAGCGGTTCACGAAGGCAGGATGGGACCGGGCGCGCCGTCAACTCTACCGCTGCACGGGGTGCGGCCGACGGCTAACCACGCGCACCGGCTCGGCCTTCAGCGGCTACCGATTCCCGACGAGGTGATCGCGCTCGCCGTGCGCTGGTATCTGCGATACCGCCTGAGCTACGCCGAGGTCGCCGAGTGGCTCGCCGAGCGGAGCATCGCCGTCGACCCGAGCACGATCTACGACGGGGTGCAGGCGTTCACGCCCCGCTTCGTCGAGGCCGCCCACCCGCATCGCACCCCGGCGGGCGCCCGCTGGCGGGTGGACGAGACGCTGCTCAAGGTCGGTGGGCGGTGGCGCTACGTGTTCCGCGCCATCGACGAGCGCGGCCAGGTGGTTGACGTCTACCTCAGTGACCATCGCGATGCGGCGTCCGCGCGGGCCTTCTTCGAGCGCGCCATCGCCGAGATCGGCGTGAGGCCGACCCGCGTCACGAGCGACAAGGCCAAGTGCTACCCGCCGGCGCTGCGGACCGCCCTGCCCGGGGCCGAGCACCGGTCGTCCAAGTACTTGAACAACGGGCTCGAGCGGGACCATCAGTTCCTCAAGGGGCGGGTACGGCCGATGCGGCGGTTCAAGGCGACGGCGACGGCCAGCACGTTCTGCCGGGGCCACGCCCTGATCCGGAACCTCGGGCGCGGGTTCTCGCCCCTGGCGGCGGGGGCCACGCCGCGCCTGCGGCTGGCTACCGC
>JALYGH010000138.1 GCA_030777205.1 Chloroflexota bacterium | reverse complement strand
CCGATCATGTCGGTCTTGCTGAACAACTTCTCGATGGCGATCGAGCTGAAGATCATGCAGACCGCCACCGCGAAGTACCGCAGCACCGACATCAGCGGGAACTACGCCGACATGGCCAAGGCATTCGGAGGCTACGGCGAGCGGGTGACCGAGCCGGGCGAGATCGTCTCGGCAATTCAGCGCGGCATCCGGAAGACCCAGGAGGGCACGCCAGTCCTGCTCGAGTTTATCACCCAGCAGGAGACGCAGATCTCGACGCCGCAGTAGCGCGACTGTCCTCGGTGCGGCGGCATCTCCGTACGATGCTGGCCAGGCCCGGGCGGGAACCCCGTTCCCGCCCGGGCCGCCCCACGCGTCTGGGCGCCTCCTTCGTCTGGAGCGCCGTGCTGCTGAGCGCCGCGAGTCTCGTGCCAGGCGGCCAGTTCAGCGGAAGTCGAGGCTAGGGGACCCGCGGCGACCGAATTCAGTGTCCGGGGGCGTGGGTCCGGGCGCGCTCGCGGGCCTCGACCGGGGCCGGCTCGAACTGGTCCGGGGCCGGCGTGTACGGGATCTTGACCCCCGCGGCAAGGACGGCTTCGGGGCCGCCGTGGGCCTGGACGCGTCGCTGCTGATCGGCCCGGGCGCGGCGGTCCTGCTCCTCAAGGTCGCAGATCGCGCGCAGCTCGCGCTCGCAGTCGGCCAGGGCATCGGCGTGGTCCGGGGCACCGGTCAGGTCCTGCGTCTCGTACGGATCGGCCGCCAGATCGAAGAGCTGCTGGGCGTACCCGGCCGTGTAGTAGACGAGCTTGTAGCGGCCTTTGCGGAGCATGAACATCGCGCAGGGCGACAGGATGGCATGGTACTCGCTGAACGCGACGCGGCCGCGGTCTTCCGAGCGGGCCAGCTCGAACAGCGACGCGCCGGGCAGGTCCGCGTCCTCCGGCCGGAGCTCGACGCCGGTCGCCTCGACGATGCTCGGGAAGCCGTCGACGAGGTTGACGATCGTGTTCGACACCTGGCCCGCCGGCACGTCCGGCCCGGCCACGATCATCGGCACGCCGACGGCGCCTTCGTACATCGACGACTTCCACCACATGCCGTGCTCGCCGAGCTGCTCGCCGTGGTCGGTGGTGTAGATGATCCGGGTGGTGTCGTCCAGCCCCGCCTTGCGGAGCGCCTCCAGGACGATCCCAATCTGCTCGTCGAGGAAGGAGACCATGCCGTAGTAGGCGCGGATCGCGTTGCGGAGGGTCTGCTCGTCGAACGGCTGATCGAGCGCCTGCTTCTCGCGCTGCCAGACGTGGACCGGGTGCTGGGACCAGCGATCGGCCGTCCAGTCGACCGGTAGTGGCAGCGCGTCGGGGTCGTACAGGTTGAAGTACTGGTCCGGAACGACCAGCGGGAAGTGCGGGTGGATGAAGGAGCAGAATAGCGCCCAGGGCTTCGACTGGTCCTGGGCCTCCTCGCGGAGCCACTTCACCGTGGCGTCCGTGATCGCGCGGTCGTAGCGGGTGTACTCCGACTCGCCGGCGCGCGCCTCGAGGACCTGGGTGCGCGAATGCGGGCGGACCGGCATGTCCTGGCGCAGGCAGCCGTAGATGTCGCCGACGCCGTCCAGCACGTGCATTGGCAGGCGCTGATCCGGGAAGCCGGACGGGTCGTCGACCTTGCGGTAGTGGAGCTTGCCGATGGTCGTGACCTTGTGCCCCTGCTCGGTCAGGCGGTGCCCCCAGCTCGGCGCCTCGGTCCCGATGTACGGCGTGCCGTTGTCCCAGGAATCGAGCGTGTGGGCGTAGCGGCCGGTCGCCAGGCTGGCTCGCGACGGCACGCAGATCGGGGTCGGGCAGTAGGCGTTCGGGAAGCGCGTGCCGCGCGCGGCGAGGCCGTCCAGGTTCGGCGTCTTGGCGACCGGGTTGCCGGCGCAGCCCAGCACGCGGGGGCTGTGTTGATCCGAGTTGATGAACAGGATGTTCGTCGGCTGCATCGAGGGCGCTTCCTCGCATCTGGATGATCGCGGCGCCGATGGCAAGCATCCGACCCGCGGTCGGCTGCCAGGATTGCACTAGGCCGAACCGCGGCCACGGGTCCTCTTACGCCGCGCCTGACGGTCACCGCTCGGCTAGCATGGTAGTCGGTCGGGCGCGGCGACCGCCGTGGACGGGCTACCCCCGCGAGGGACGTGTCAGCAGCGCCTCGTCGAAGGTGACCCCGAAGCCGGGCCCGCTCGGCGGCTCGATCCAGCCGTCCCGGACGACGGGCTCGTCGCGGACCCACGTCACCCACGGGCGGCCGGTCTCGGCGAGCGGCCGGTCGGCGAGCGCGACGATCGCGTGCAACCCCCACACCTCGCAGCCGCGATGAGGGACGACCCAGGCGCCGCTCGCCTGCCCCAGCTCGAACACCTGCTTCATGACCGTCATCCCGCCCACCCAGCAGGCATCCGGCTGCCAGACGTCGAGGGCCTGCTTCGCCGCGATCTCGCGGTAGCCCCAGGCGGTGAACTCGTGCTCCCCGCCCGCGACCGGGATCGCGAAGCGGTCGCGCAGGGCGCGGTGGCCGTCCAGGTCGTCGGCGAGCAGCGGCTCCTCGATCCAGCCGATGTCGAACGGCTCCAGCGCCGCGAACAGGTAGTCGCAGTCCGCGCGCGTCCAGCGGGTGGCCGGGTCGAGGTAGAGCGGGATATCCGGGCCGATCGCCTCGCGGCCGGCCCGCACCAAGTCGACGATCTCGTCGGGGTGCTCCGTGACGGGCGGCATGTGGAGCTTGATGTGGCGGAAGCCGCGTTCGATCTCGTCGCCGACCGTCGCCCCGAGCGACGCGTAGGTCGGCACGCGGTCGTGCTTCTTTCCGCCGAGCAGCTCGTAGACGGGCTTGCCCTCGGCCTTGCCGACCAGGTCCCAGAGGGCGAGGTCGATCCCCGACAGGGTCATCACGGCCAGCCCCTTGCGCCCGAAGTGGTGGGTCGCCCGGTACATGGCGTCCCAGATCGCCTCGAGGTCGCGCGGGTCGCGGCCGATCAGCACCTCGCGCAGCACCGTGTCGATGATGTGGAGCGCCGCGACACCGCCGCCCCCCACGCCCGTGCCGATGAGGCCGCGATCGGTTTCGACGACGGCGAGGAACTGGGCCATCGCCGTGCGCCAGTCGGGCGGCTCGTTGGTGCCGGTTGGGATGACGCCCCAGACGTCGGTGATCTTCATCGTTCGGCTCGCCCCTCACGCGCGGTGGCCCCGGGATTCCGGGCCCGGCCACCCGTGGTGCCTCGGTCGCCGTCCGCCTCGGCGAATGAGCCGGTCCTGCCGCCGCGCCGCCCGTCGGCTGATTATCCGCGCGCCGCATGGCCCAGGCTCCAGTATAAAGCCAGGGGGCCGGATGCCTTCTCGTCGGCCCGTGGTAGCAGGAGGCGCTATATGGCGGAAGGACCGACGATTCATCCGCACCCATCGGTCATCACCGAAGACTGGCTCGCGGTCTACCGGGAGCTTCCCGCCGCGATCCTCGGCCGCGTCATCGACGAGGGCTTCGTCGACCCGAAACTGCGCCCGATCGCGCGCCCGATCCACGTCGTCGGCACGGCGATCACGGTCCGGCTTCCCGAGCGTGACGTCGCGCCGATGTTCGCGGTCATCGACATGCTCCGACCCGACGACGTGCTCGTGGTCGACGCGGGTGTCGACCGGTCGTGGGCCTGCTGGGGGGAACCTGCTGCGCTCGCCGCGAAGGCGCGCGGGTGCGCCGGCGTGATCGTCGATGGGGCGGTCACCGACATCGCCAGGCTCGGGGAGGTGGACCTCCCGACGTTCGCGCGCGGCATTTCGGCGCGGGTCGGCCGGCCGCTGGCGAGGTCGAGCGCGACTGTGAATGCGCAGATCGAGTGCGGCGGCGTGTCGGTCCATCCCGGTGACTTGATCGTCGCCGACGACGACGGCGTGGTCGTGATCCCGGTCCAGCGCGTCACCGACGTGGCTGCCGACGCGCGCGTCGTCGCCGAGCGGACCCGGGTCAGCCGTCGCTGGCTTGAGCGCGGCGGGCCGATCGAGGCGCTCGCCGGCCTCGACGCGGCCGGCATCGAGCAGCTCCTCCGCGAGCGCGGGTGGGCGTGAGCCCCCCACCCCCCAATCCTGGGGGGCTACTAGTGGGTCACTTGGCGTGGTAGTAGCCATTCCGGACAAGGTGGGGTATGCCGTCGTCTGGGAGGCGTGCGATGAGCCGACGACGGAAAGATCCGCTGCGCGCCCTGACGGACGACGAGCGAGCCAGTCTCGACCAGGTGGGCCGGGCGACGAGCGCCCCGGCCGCCGTGGTGGCGCGAGCGCGGGCGCTCCTGGCCGTGGCCGAGGGGTGCTCGTACACCGAGGCCGCGCGCCGGGTGGGGCGTCGCTCGGGCGATGCGGTCGGCGAGCTGGTGGGCCGGTTCAATCGGGAGGGGCTGGCGGCGGTCGAGCCGCGCCACGGGGGCGGCCCGAGGGTGAAGTATGGCGCCGCCGAGCGGGAGCGGATCCTGGCCGAGGTGCGGCG
>JALYGH010000137.1 GCA_030777205.1 Chloroflexota bacterium | reverse complement strand
TGGACGGCCTCGGCGACCTGCGCGCCGACGAGGTCGTGCGTCTCGAATTATCGCCGCGCGTGGCGGTGTACTCGTTCCCCGAGCGTGCGAAGGTGGCCTTGCTGACGATGAACGTCCAGGCGCCGATCTTGGACCAGCGGCCGGTACGCCAGGCGATCGCGCGAGCGATCGACCGCGACCGCTTGATCCAGGAGGCCCTGGCCGGGCAGGCCGAGCCGACCTTCGGGCCGATCCCGGTGCAATCCTGGGCCTTTGCCGGTGCATCGGTCGCCGTGCCGTACGACCCGGACGCGGCGTCCGCGCTGCTCGACGAGGCCGGCTGGGCACGCACGGGCGCCGGTCCCCGCGCGCGCGAGGGTGCGTCGTTGTCGCTGACGCTCCTCACGCCCGATACGCCCGACCGCGTTGCCCTGGCCCGCGAGCTGGCACGTCAGTTCGAAGCAGTCGGCATCGATCTCCACGTCCGCGCCGTGCCGCCGGACGAGCTGGTGGACAACTACCTGCAGCCTCGGACCTTCGAGCTCGCCCTCGTCGGCCAATGGACGATGGGCAGCGACCCGGATGTGTACCCGCAGTGGCATTCGAGCCAGATCGGGCGCCCGGGCGGCAACTACTCCGGCTTCACGAGCCTGGACGTCGACCGCTGGCTCGAGCAGGGCCGTCAGGAGACCGACCGCGAAGCGCGGAAGAACGCCTACCTGCACTTTCAGGCGCGCTGGGCGGAAGAGCAGCCGTCCATCGTCTTGTTCCACCCGCTCTACAGCTTCGCGGTGGGGCGGGACGTCCATGGCATCATGCCCGACCCGCTGCCCGAGTCGTCCTGGCGCCTGCGGGACGCGACCGGCTGGTACCGAGTCGCCACGCCGTCGAACTGGCAACTGGCCCGCGACTGGCTCGTAGCCCGCGTCCGCTAGCCTTCCGGCGGTAGGTCTGCCGCGTGGCGGACGGCTGGGGCGCCGCGGAGGTACCCGCGGGCCGGGCCGCGGGCGTCCACGCGCGGCGTCCTGGACTGGGGAGCGCCGGTTACCTGAACGAGCGGGGCCAACGAACCCGTACAATCCTCCTTGTACACGCCTCACCGTGCGGAGTCGCCGACGTGCCAATCTACGAGTACCGCTGCGCCGACTGCAAGCGGCGATCGAGCCTCTTCTTCCAGACCTTCTCGGCGGCCGAGCGGGCCGAACCACGCTGCGAGCACTGCGGGTCAGCGAACGTCGCACGGCTCGTCTCGCGAGTCGCCTTCCTGAAGTCCGAGGAGAGCCGCCTGGACGACCTCGACGAGAGCGCCTTCGGCGACGTCGACGAAAACGACCCGAGGAGCATCGCCCGCTGGGCGCGCAAAATGGGCGAGCACCTCGGCGACGAGGCCGGCGACGACTTCAAGGAGATGGTCGAGCAGCTTGAGGCCGGCGAGATGCCCGACGACGCCGGCATGGGCGGGATGGACGGCAGCGACGACTTCGGCATGGGCGGCCTCGGCGGGATGCCGGGCATGGGCGGGATGCCGGGGATGGCGGGCGGAATGCCCGACCTTGGCGACACAGACTTCGAGGACGCCGCTTCGCCCGGCTCGGCGGGTGATGACTAACTGGTCGATCCCGCGACTTCAGCTCGTATGCCCGGCCCGCTCTTTCTCTCGGCTCGTGCTCCTGTCAGGGGAGAAGATAACCGATCCTGCACGAAGCGCCGGTCACCCCCCATCCTCATGCCGCGGCGCCGAACTTATCCTCTGCTCGCTCGGGAACAGCATTAAGGGATCGGGTTCCGTGGCAGGCCGCACAGGTAGGCGGTGATGTCGCGGACCTGCTCCTCGGTTAGCCCAACGTCCGGCATCGACGTCCCCGGCTTGAGGGCGGACGGCTCCATCAGCCACAGGGTCATCACCTCCGGCGTCAGCGGGATCGATTACCCGGCCTGGGTCGGGCGAAGCACGACGTTGGTGAGCGGAGGGCCGGCCACGCCGCTCCCGCCCCGCACCCCGTAGAGCGTGTGGCAGTCGCCGCGGCCCGTGGCGACGAAAGAGTACGCGGCCGTACTCGGCGCTGCCCGCGAGGCCGGGAACCGGGGTCAACGGCACGGAGGGGCGGTTTGCGGCACCTGGCGCGGGCTCGGGATCGGCGTCCGCGGCACTGATCGCGGGTTGAGAGCCCGGAGCCCGGTGCGGCGCCCGTCCGTGTCCACGACTGTCCCTCCAGGTGAGGATCGAGCGCCGACCAGCAGCAAGAACCGCACCTGCCGCCGGACCCTCGTGCACGAGCCCCTCGGTGGCGGGCGTCGTCCGCCGATGACCTGGCCGAACTTCGTGGTGACAATCGCCCGCAGCGGGGAAGAGGCGCTGCGGTAGTTCGAGGAGGATCCGCCGGATCTGGTCGTGCTGGACGTGTCGATGCCGCCGCCGGACGGGTTCGAGGTCTGCCGCCGGCTGCGCGAGCGGTCGACGGTCCCGATCCTGATGCTGACCGTCCGCGACGCGACCCTTGACAAGGTACGGGCACTGGTCCTGGGCGACGACGACCTGACCAAGCCGTTCGACCACCTCGAGCTACTCGCCCGGCTGCGGGCGCTGCTGCGGCGCTCCAACGCGATGCCAACCGCGGCCGGCCCGGCCTTCGTGGCCGGCGACTTCTCGCTCGACTTCGCGACGCACGAGGTCGGGTCGGCGGCGAGGTCGTCCCGCTCACCTTGACCGAGTACCGGCTGCTCGAGACGCTGGTCCGCCACGCCGGTACCACCCTCCCCCATCAGCTCCTGCTCGAACAGGCCCGGGGGCCGGAGTACGTCGGCGACGTGAACTACCTCAAGGTGTTCGTGCGGCGGCCGCGCCAGAAGCTCGGCGACGACGCCGACCAGCCGCGCTACATCCAGACCCAGTGGGTCGTCGGCTACTGCTTCGTTGCCCGGCAATGAACACGGCCAGACCGGGCGCGGCTTTCCTGACGGGCGTCCGGGAGGTACCCCCCACCCCGGAGGTAAGCGCCTCGCACGCGGGAGATCGCATTCCCGGCCGCGATGACCGGGCTGTTCACCGACGTTCACCTAGGCGCGCAAAACGATTCACGATGGTTCACCCGCACGTGGACGCGCGCTGCTCAAGATTCAAGGGAACGATACCGGACGCTCCAGAACGACCGGCTCCTCAGCCGAGTGAGGGGCGCACGAGGGGAGGAAGGCGAGATGGGCACGTCGCGGGTGCGCCCGGCCGCCACGGCAGGCAGCCTGGTCCGCCTTGGCTTCTCGGCGGACGAAGCCGCGCGCCTGCTGGCGCTGCGGGAGCGCTTCGACCGTGGAGAGGTCAGCGAGCTCACGCGAGAGGTGCAGTGGCTGCGGTTCGTCCGCTGGCTCGTCGAGCAGCGGCGGCTGCACGAAGGCAACTCTGCCAACCGGGCGGACGCCGCTGAAGGCGGCGCCCTTCGGCGGGATGCTCGCCTGGCGGCCTGAGCGCCGGTCGCGACACCGGGGCGCAGCCGCAACCGCCCGCCACGGCCTGCTGCTGGGCGGCGGCTCGCGAGCTGGGCCCGGTCGCCAGCGGGGACGTGCCGCTCGCGACCACGATATCCGCTGAACATCCACTGGAGGTGCTCAGATGATCCCGTTCGAGTATGGCCCCCGCTTCCGCACCCTGGTTGCCGACCGCGTCGACCGCGCCCGGTCGCTCCCGCTGCTCGTCCTGGCCGCGCTCGCGGCCCTCGCGGCGCTGTCCGCACTTCCCGGTCCGCCGGTGGCGGCCGCGGCTCAAGCGGAGCAGCGCGTCCGGCTCGACCAGATCACCGACAACCCGGCCACGTTCTACGGAGTGCCGGTCGCCGTGGCCGGCGAGGTGGACATGGTCCTGAGTCCCCGGGTGTTCTCGATCGAGGACGACGATGTCCTCTTCGACGACGACATCCTGGTCATCACCCGCGAGCCGCTGCCACCGGTCGCGGGCCGTTGGGGCGATGCGGAGGTGCTCGAGGACGACATCGTGCTCGTGTTCGGTACCGTCCGCCCGCTCGACCTGGCCGCGATCGAGCAGGAGATCGGCGCCGATCTCGACGACGACCTGTTCGTGTACTGGACCGGCACATCGGCGATCGTCGCGAGCGCCGTGGTCCTGACCCCGCGCAAGCCCGGCCCCCTCGACGCCAGCGTCGAGGACGTCGTCGAAGACCCGGCCGAATTCTACGGTCTGTCGCTCGCCCTGCGCGGCGAGGTCGAGGACATCCTCGGCGAGCGTGCCTTCGTCCTCGAGCAAGACGACGCGGAGTTGCTGGTCGTCACCGCTCGGCCGGTCGCGCTCTTGGACCCGCGGCTCGCTGGGTCGCAGCTCGACGAGGACGATTTGGTCGACGTGCGGGGGCCGGTCCGACCATTCGACCTGGCCGCTTTCGAGCGCGACGTCGGCGCGGACCTGGACAGCGACGAGCTGGCCGCGTCGGAACGGCGCCCGGCGCTCATCGCCAGGTGGCTCCGACTCGTGGAGTGAAGCCGGCGCATCAAGCAGGTACGAGAGGGGTACGTCGATGATGACGACGCACGAGAGGAGCCGGGTACGGTCCCGGTCGCGGTCGGTGCAACCCCGGCCGCATGCCAGGCTCGGGGCGTTGGCCGCGGCCGGGATACTCGTCGGGCCGATGCTGGGCCCACCGTTCGTCCGTTCCGCGTCGGCGCAACTGGCCAGCGCGACCGTCGGCGAGATCATGGCGAACGCCAACGCCTACATGGGGCAGGAAGTCTCGGTGGTCGGGGACGTCGATGATATTCTGGGGCCTCGCTCGTTCACCATCGAGGACGATAACGTCCTCTCCGTTGCCGAGCTCCCGGTCGTCAGCCCGCGGCCGCTCGTCGGCCCATCCGGCCGGCCGCTGGAGCTCGACCCGCTCGACGACGATGGCTTCGCCCTCCCGAGCAACCTGCTGATGACCGGGACCGTCCACCGGTTCGACCTGGCCGCCTTCGAGGAGCGGCTGGGGCTCGACCTCGACGATGCTCGGTGGGCCGAGTGGGCCGGCCAGCCCGTCCTCGTCGCGCGCTCGATCGTTCGTCGGCCACAGTTCCTGGGCTGGGAAGCGGCGACGGTCGATTCCATCGTGGACCACTCGTGGTTGTACCTCGACAAGGCCGTGACCGTGCGCGGCGAGGTCTCCGAAGCGCTCGGACCGCGCGCCTTCATCCTCGAAGATGATGACCTGCTGTTCGACGAGGAAGTGTTAGTGGTGACCACCGGCCCGATCCTGGATCGTCAGGGGCACATGCCGGGAGTTGTTGCGCTCGTCGACCGGGAAGCCTGGGTCACCGGCACGGTCCGCCGCTTCGCGGTCGCCGATGTCGCGCGAGAGCTGGGCGTCGATCTCGCCGACGAAGCCTTCGCCGCGTGGGAGGGGCGACCGGCGATCATCGCTCGATCGGTCCGTCCCGCCCCTGGTTAGTGCGACCCCGCGCCAGCCGTTCTCTCCCGTTTACCCAGACGTTCACCGCCGGTCACCGGCACGTCGACGGGCGCCCGCTAGAGTGAAGGGAGGAAACCCGCGAGCCCGGACGGCGGAGCTGGCGGCGCGGACGGATCGTGCCGCGGGAGCAGACGAGGAGGCGTTCTATGACCGACATCCCGGTGCGGAAGCAGGGCGGCTTGCCGACGTGGGCCTGGGTCGTGATCGCCCTGATCGCCATCGCCATCTTGATCGTGATCCTCCAGGCCGTGCTCTAGGAGCGGGGATGCCGGCCCCGGCAGCCCCGCGACGAAAGGGGAACGGAATGACGCGCGGAACACTATCCGAGCTCGACTGGGAGCTCGTGTACCCGGACCAGGACCTGCGGGGCCACCGGCTGCTGGACGCAACCGGTGCGCCGCTCGGCACCATCCGCGAGATGATCGTCGACACCGACGCCGAGCGGGTCGACGCGGTGGTGCTCGACAACGGGGTCGAGTACCCGACGAGCGCTATCGAGATACGCGGGGACGCCGCCGTGCTGCGGGGCGGGGTGGCGGCAGCGGACCTCGGCGCGGCGGAGGTGAGCGGGGCGGCCGAGACGGTCCCCCTCCGCGCGGAGCGGCTCGTGGTCCAGAAGCGGCCGGTCGAGCGCGGCGCGGTGGAGATCAAGAAGGACGTCATCGCCGAGGAGCAGACGGTGGACGTGCCGGTGGCCCGCGAGGAGGTCGTCGTCGAACGCCACCCGGTCGAACCCCGACCGGCCGACCGGCCGATCGGCGAGGGGGAGACGATCCGCGTCCCGGTGCGCGGAGAGGAGGTGACCGTCGAGAAGCAGCCGATGGTCACCGAGGAGCTCACCGTGGGCACGCGCGAGGTGGCGGAGACGCGGCAGGTCTCGGACACCGTCCGGCGCGAGGTCGTCGACGTCGACAAGGAAGGCGAGGTCGATCCGGAACGGAGGCGCTAACCCCGGCGCCAGCTACCGCCCGTTCTCCCCGGCCGCCGGAGGGTGGACGGGGAGAACGGGCGACCGTGGACGGCCGAAGCGACATTCTTGCGACACCGAACCCACGGCGGCTGGGCTCCTGTACGGGGATGCGGCACCGCCGAAGTTCGATGCATGCCGAGATTCGGTCGGGAAGGAGGTGATCGAGGCGGGGACCGAGGATCGGCAATCGGGAGTGGACAAACGACGGCGCGCGGGCGACCCGCAGACCCGGGGGTCGGCCAGGGCGCGAACGACAGCGGGTCGACAACTGAACGAGCGGAGGAAGAGCATGACGTGGTTCCGTGGAGCGAGGGTTGCGGTGGGGACCGCCGTAGTGGCAGGCGGGGTCTTCGCGGCGACGTTCACCGACGTGGCGCAGGCGCAGCGACAGCCGCAGCTCACCCCGTCGCCCACGCCCGGGCAGCAGACGCAACAGCAGGGGCAGCAGCAGCAGACGCAGCAGCAGCAGCAGACCCAGCAGGGTCAGGCGCAGGGCATGGTTCGCTTCGGCAACATCGTGGATGAGCTGTTCCTCAGCACAGCGTTGCTGGACACGATCGAATTCGGGCAGCTCCCGGCGCTGATCCAGGCCCGCGCCCAGGGTCAGGCCCAGCAGCCGCGAGTGGTCGTCCTCAACGACGTGCTCAACCAGAACCAGTTGGCGACCTTCCGCCAGTTGGTCCGTGAGAGCCGCGTCCTGGGTCGGGCCGTGACCCTGGCCCAGCAGGCCGTGCGGAGCGCCCCGGAGCTCCAGCAGCTCCTGCAGCGGAACAACATCCAGCCGAACCAGGTGGTGGCGCTCAACCTGGTCAACCAGCCGATGACCCTGTACGTCCTTCGGCAGCATGTGCAGCCGGGCCAGCAGCAGCCGGGCCAGCAGGTCCAGCCGGGCCAGCAGCAGCCGGGTCAGCAGGTCCAGCCGGGCCAGCAGATGCAGCCGGGCCAGCAGCAGCAGCGCCCGCAGGCGAGCCCGACACCGAGCCAGCAGCAGCCGGGCCAGCAGACGCAGCCGGGCCAGCGGCCGCGGGGCTAGTCGGAGGATGCCGACCGTCGCCGGAGTCTACCCCCGGCGACGGTCGGCGCAGCATCCGAGATCGTGACGATCCTGGCTCGGCTGGGCGCGACAGGCAGGAGCTTGCCGTGACGCTCATCAGCGACGACGCCAGCATCTGATGCGAGGGCCGGGGCGATCGTGCGCCGGCCATCACATGATCTTGGTGGCTGCGCCGCGACAGTCCGGGCGGGGTATTAGATCGGGCAACCAGGCCCCTGTCGTGGTCGCCGACCTCGACGGTACCTGCTCTCCGGACCGGATAGGCCTGTCAGTCCTCGTCGCGGCTGGGATTGCAACTGCTGTCGGCAACGCGAGCGTAGGCTACTCGACCCGGTCCCGACCATCGTCACAGGTAGGCAAACCGGTAGACGGCGGCACAGTCGAGCGGCCGCGGGGCCGATTGCGCTCGGTGTCGGCCGGTGGGCGGCGACCAGGCGGCCGCCCGATTGGGCCGGATGGGCGCCCGCATGACCCGGGTTCGCCTCTCCGTTCGTTCACCGTTGTTCACCAGTTGGTGCCGAGCCGTCTACCGGAGTTGACCGAGGAGCGCATGGACGGGCCATACACTGACGCTGGAGCCGGGCACTGGGTGTCCGGGCCAGGACGATCATCGGGAGGTACTTCCATGATACGAGCATCGACAGGCAGCGATTCATCCAGCGCACGACATGGCGGGACTCCGCGAGCGGGCTGGCGGCGGGCGGCGGCCAAGGCGGTCGGGCTGGGCCTCGCGGCCGTCCTGGTCATGCCGGTCGTCACTCCGCCGGCGTTGGCCCAGGTCACCCCGCTCAACGTGACGGTCGACGAGATCGCCGAGGCTCCGGATGCGTACTGGGGCCGGACGGTACGCGTGAACGGCGAGGTCGGGGACGTCCTCGGTCCACGGTCCTTCGTGCTGGAGGACGACGACCTCCTCTTCGACGAGGGGCTGCCGGTCGTCGCCACAAACCCGCTCGTCGGGCCGGCGGGTCGGGTGATCGAGCCGGATGCGATCGTCGACCGGTTCGTCTGGGTGACCGGGACCGTCCACCAATTCAACATTCGGGCGTTCGAGGATCAGCTCGGCCTCGACCTCGACGACGAGGTCTGGGCGGAATGGCGGGGCCAGCCCGTGATCATCGCGACGAGCATCTCCTACGCGCCCGGCTTTGTCGGGCCGGTCGGTGCGGCGCCGGGCGTCGCCGGTCCGTTCGAGTTCGTCACGGTCGACGACATCGCCGAGAACCCGGCGGCCTACGTCGGCCAGACGGTGCGCGTGAACGGCGAGGTCGAGGAGATCGACGAGCCGGTCGGCGTCGGCTACCGCTCGTTCGCCCTCGAGGACAGCGACTTCCTGTTCGACGAGCAGATCCTCGTCATCGGCGCGACGCCGCTCGAGCGAGCCGTCGGCCCGGGAGTCGCCCCGGTCGCCACCCCATTCGCCGACCTCGACGGGCGCTTCGTCTGGGTCACGGGCGAGGTCCGCCCCTTCAACATCCTCGAGTTCGAGCGCGAGCTTGGCGTGGACCTCGACGACACCGTCTATGACGATTGGGAAGGCCAGGCGGCGATCATCGCACGATCGATCCGGATCGCGCCGATCTACCCCGATCCGTACGGCCCGTACGTGGCGGACCCAGGTGTCGCGCCGTGAGCCTGAGCTGAGCCTGCGGGAGTAACCCCGCGCGAGCGGCAG
>JALYGH010000136.1 GCA_030777205.1 Chloroflexota bacterium | reverse complement strand
CCGCCAGGGCGTCGGCGTACTCCTCGAGGCCAAGCTCCTTCAGCGTGTCCGGGGTCGGGACGCCGTTCTCGTCCCAGCCATTGCGGCGGTAGTGCCACTTGCGCGCGGCATCCACCTCGGCCGGATCCAGCGGCACGCCGGTCGCCGAGTTGTCGTTGCGGAACCGCTCGAAGACTCGCTTCGGCAGCGTGTCCGTCGACGCGTCGAGCCCCTCGCGCAGGTTGTAGAGGCGGGCGATCGTCGCCGTGCGGCGGCCCTGCTCGAACAGCTCGTTGATGTCGGTGTCCCAACCGGTCATGCCGTTCACGACGCCGACCATCTGCGACGGCGAGTACGGCAGGAAGTGGCAGAGGCCGACCGAGTCGGTGAAGTGCCGCCAGGTCGTGAAGGACCAGTGCAGCTCGAGCTTGTTCTCGTCGAAGCCGTGCGGCTTGATCGTCTGGAGGTTCGGGTTGTACTCGCGCATGCGGTCCATGAACGGGCCTTCGGCCGCCGCGACCGTGTCGTGCATGTTGTGCATGTGGTCGGCCCCGGTCGGCGAGACCGCGTAGCCCATGCCGAGCGCGTGCTTGATGCGCGGCTCGTGGAGCGGGAACTCCTGGCCCTTGACGTGGAGGACGAACTCCTCGGTCCCGCGCCCGATCTGCTCCGAGGCGCGCTTGGTGCCCTCGGCCAGGAGGTTGCCGAGCTTGCCCTCGCGCTTGCCGATCATCTCGACGGCCCGCAGCACGGCGTCGGCGTCGCCGAAGCGCAGCTCGACGCCGTCGGTGTCATCGGTCGTCATCAGGCCCTTCTCGAACGCCTCCATCGCCCAGGCGATCGCCATGCCGGTCGAGATGCTGTCCAGGCCGAGCGCCGCGCAGCGCTCGTTCGCCTTCGCCAGCGCGATCAGGTCATCGACGCCGCAGTTGTTGCCGAGCGCCGAGAGGCTCTCGTACTCCGGCCCGCCGTAGATCGGATCGACGTAGATGTTGCGCTCCTTGTCTTCAACCTCGACAACCCGCTTGCAGCGCACGGCGCACGCGTAGCACGTGTCCCGCTTGATCAGGATCGTGTCGCGCATGGTCGTGCCGGTGATCTTCTCGTTGCCCTCGAACATGCCTTCCTGGAAGTTGAAGGTCGGCAGGCCGCCGGCCAGGTGCAGCGCCCGCAGGCCGCCGGCCGTCCCGACGTCGTGGAAGTGCCAGGTCAGGTCGAGGTGCTCGGTCATCCACTTGGCGAGGTCCACGCTCGCCTGGCGATCCTTGACCGGCAGGGCGCCCTTCGCCTTGAACGCGAGGCCCTTCAGGTTCTTCGAGCCCATCACGGCGCCGACGCCGGTCCGCCCGGCGAAGTGTGCCGTGTCGTTGACGACGCAGGCGAAGCGGACCAGGTTCTCGCCCCCCGGACCGATCAGCGTCGTGCGGGCCATCTTGTCGCCCACTTCCTCGCGGATCTTCTCCTGGGCCGGGGCGATGTCCAGTCCCCAGATGTTCCCCGCGTCGCGGATCTCGACCTTGTCGGGCGTGATCCAGAGGTAGACCGGCTTGTCGGCCTTGCCGCGCACGACGACCGCGTCGTAGCCGGCCCGCTTCAGCTCCGCGCCGGCGTAACCGCCCGCCTCGGCGCTACCGATGCCGCCGGTCAGCGGGCTCTTGGCGCCGACGCCGTTCCGGCCCTGGCCGGAGAACGTCGACCCGGTCACGATGCCCGGCGCCATCACGAAGATGTTTTCCGGGCCGAACGGGTCAGCGCCTTTCGGGACGAGCTTGAGCAGGTAGTGGGCGACGAGCGCGCGCCCGCCCATGATCTTGCGATAGAAGTTGTCGTCCGGCTCCTCGATCCAGTGCCGCCCTTCGGTCAGGTCGACGTGCAGGATCTTGCCGGTGTAGCCGAGCGCCATGGGGTTGCCCTCCTCAGTCTGCGCCGCCTTCGAGGATTATCTCTTTAGAACCGGGATCATAGCTGAGCCCGGCGCTCGAACGGCAACTTGCGCGCGGCCGCGCCTCCAAGTCTGAGGTCCGTCCGATCCGGTAGGTATGCACGGATGTCAGAAGTCGACCCAGGCTGGTACGTGAGGCACGACCGGGGTAGCATGTCGGGCACCCCGACGAAGAGGGTGCCAAGTGTGCCCGGGTGGGATGAGGCAGCGTTGTCGCCCTCGGCGCGGCGACGGGGCAGTGGACAGACGAGCACAGCCGCTCGTGTGCCGCGTGAGTCCGGAGATCCTTCGCTTCGCTCAGGATGACAGGAGAGTTGCCGGAGCAGGCGTCATCTTCGACGCAGTAATGAACCAGGAGGGGGCGCTTCTGGTCGCGTACAGCGGGACTGGGCGGCGGGCCGCGTGCGCCCCGCGTCGGGGCATCTTGGGATCCCGGGAGAGCCGTGGACACCGTCGTCTACAACATCAACGCCGAGCGACGGATCAAGGTCGGCCAGATCGGCTGTGGCTGGCACCCGTACATGAACCTGCTGCCGTCGTTCCGCTACGCGCCGATCGACCTGGTCGCGACCTGCGACGTCGACTTGCATCGGGCCGAGGAGACGGCGCGCCTGTTCGGCGGGCAGCGCGCCTACACCGACTACCGCGAGCTGCTGGCCAGCGAGCGCGAGCTCGACGCCGTCGTGGTCGTCACCAACTACCTGCCGGACGGGCGGCCCCGCTATCCGGAGATCGCCACCGCCGCGCTCGAGGCCGGCCTCCACGTCTGGATGGAGAAGCCGCCGGGTAGTAGCCTGGCCGACGTGATCGCGCTCGAGGCCGCCAGCGAGCGGGCCGGCAAGTTCGTCCAGGTCGGGGTCAAGAAGGGGTTCTACCCGACCATCGAGCGGATGCGCGAGATCAGCCGTCGCGAGGAGTTCGGCGGGCTGGTCAGCCTGTACGCGACCTACCCGCTGCGTATCCCGCCGGCCGATCAATGCCGCGACCTGCGCGCGATGCGGAGCCTGCTCGACGTGCTCTGGCACCCGGCCGGGGCGATCCACTACATCGGCGGCGACGCCGAGTACCTGACCTTCCGGAGCGCGCCGAACGGCGGCGGGGTGGCGCTGTTCGTCTTCAAGAGCGGCGCGGTCGGCGTGCTCCACATGACCGGCGGCGAGCCGCACGGCATCCCGGCGATCACACTGGAGTGGATGGAGGTCGTCGGTGCCAACCAGAGCCTGCTGCTCGACAACAACGTCCGCCTGACCTGGTACCGCAAGCCGACGCCGCCGCCCGGCGGCTACCAGCGCGCGACGACGTTCATCGGCGACGACGAGGGCGCGGCGCGGTACTGGGAGCCGGAGATGAGCCGGGGGACAGTCTACAACTCGAACCACATGCTCTCGGGGTACGCGCTCGAGCTGAACCACTTCGCGCAGGCCGTCCTCACAAACCGGCCGCCGAGCAAGGGCAACCTCGAGCAGTGCGAAGAGATCATGGCCTGGTTCGAGGCGTTCCAGTCCGGCCCGGAGGGCGAGCGCATCAGCATCCCGGCCCTGCGCCGGCGGGCGGCGGCGGCGGTCCGATGACCGCCGCCGTGACGTCGATCAAGTACGGCTACGAGTACGAGCGGCGGCTGCGCGGCGGGCTGGTCGGCTGCGGCGGGACGGCGTTCACCGCGATCGGCCCGGTCCTCCAGTACACGCCGGTCGACCTCGTCGCCACCTGCGACCCGCAGATCGAGCGGGCGCGCGGCGTCGCTCGCCAGTTCGGCGCGAGCGGGGTGTACACCGACTACGCCGAGATGTTCCGGCGCGAGCAGCTCGACGTGGTCTTCATCGTCATCAGTTATCCGGCTGGCATCCCGAGGTACCCGGAGATCGCCACGGCCGCGATGGAGGCCGGCATCCACGTCTGGATGGAGAAGCCGCCCGGTCACACCGTCGCCGAGGTCGAGCGGCTGATCCAGACGCGCGACCGGACCGGCACGATGTGCTTCGTCGCGATGAGCAAGCTGTTCCTGCCAACCGTCGAGAAGATGAAGGAGCTGTCCGAGCGGCCGGACTTCGGCCCGATCGGGACGGCGGCGGCGACGTATCCGATCAACCTGCCGCCGATCGAGGAGCGACGTGGCAACCCGGCCGCGATGCGCAACTTCCTCGATCACATCTGGCACCCCGGCGGCATCCTGCACTACCTGGGCGGTCCGGCCGCGTCGATCACCTACGAGCGTAGCGAGGACCCCTCCGGCACGGGCGGCGGCGCGACGATCGTCGAGTTCAAGAGCGGGGCGGTCGGAGTGATGTACCACGCCTGGGGCCGGCCGTCGGGCGCCCACGTCGAGGTCGAGCGGTATGAGCTGGTCGGCGTCAACAACAAGGTCGTCGTCCGCAACAGCAACGAGCTGATCTGGTACCGCGGCTACCCGCGCGAGTCGGTGCCCTACCCGCTCGTCTGGAACTTCATCGAGGGTGACGACAGCGCGGCGCTCGTCTGGAAGCCGGAGATGAGCCGCTCGGCGGCCTACAACAACTCGCTGTTCCTGAACGGCAACGGCCAGAAGGTGGTCTACTTCGCGGAGTGCCTGCTGAACGGGACGCCGCCGGCGAAGTCGACGCTCGAGGACGCGCTGGAGATCATGAAGTGGTACGAGGCGCACTACGAGGCGCCGGGCCGGCCGGTCAGGATCGGTTGACACAGGGGGGATGATGGAAGTTCGATGGGGGTTCGTCGGCGCGGGGAACGTGACCGAGGCGAAGGCGTCGCCGTCCGCGGCGTTCACGCAGGAGGGCTCGCGGGTGGTGGCGGTCGCGCGGGCCGACAAGGGCCGCGCCGAGGCGTACGCACGGGCGAACGGGATCGCGCGAGCCTACGGCAGCGTCGAGGAATTGTGCGCCGACTCGGATGTCAACGCCGTCTACGTCTGCACGCCGCACCACCTGCACAAGGAGCACGCGCTGGCGGCGATCCGGGCCGGCAAGCACGTGCTGTGCGAGAAGCCGCTGGCGATCACGACCGAGGACTGCCTCGCGATCGTCCGGGAGGCCGAGCGGGCCGGCGTGGTGCTGAGCGTGCCGTACTACCGGCGCTTCTACCCGGTCGTCGAGAAACTGGCCGAGGTGGTCCGCTCCGGGCGGCTCGGGACGCTGACCTCGGCCAACCTGGTGGCCCACGGCCTGTTCCTGCCGCCGCGCGAGGAGGCCGCGGCCGACGCACGCACGGGCTGGCGGACGAGGCTCGAGACGGCCGGCGGCGGCTCGCTGAACGAGAACGGCTCGCATCGAATCGACCTGCTGTTCTGGCTGCTCGGCGAGGCGCGATCGGTATCGGCGATGATCGAGCGGGTCGAGGCCTGGTACGAGGGCGAGGACCAGGCGAATGTGACGATCCGGTTCGCGAACCGGGCCATCGCCCAGTTCGACCAGAGCTGGTGCACGCGAACGCCGCGCGACTCGTTCGCGATCTTCGGGACGCAGGGTGAGGCGATCATCGACGACCTGGAGGGGACGCGGCTGCGGGTGCGGATCGGGCAGGGGCCGGAGGAGATCGTCGAGGCCGCGTCGCGGGCGGCGGCGACGCACGCGCCGGTCGTCGCCGACTTCGTGCGGGCGCTGAACACGGGCGGTCGCGTTCGCTGCTCCGGCGCGGATGCGCTGCTGACGAGCCAGCTCATCGAGCTGGCGTACGTCGCGGCGCGCGAGGGTCGGACGGTGGACGTGCCGGTCCTGGCGGTGGTGTCGTAGCGATGGCCGACCGCAAGCTCCGGCTCGGCGTGGTGGGGTGCGGCTACGTCGCCCGGCTCGACTACTTCCCGATCCTGGCCCGCGAAGACGTGCGCCAGCGGATCGACCTGGTGGCCGTCTGCGACGTGGACGAGGCGGCGGCCAACGACGCCCAGGAGCGGTTTGGGGCGCGCCGCTCGGAGGTCGACTACCGGCGGATGGTCGAGGCCGACGACATCGATGCGCTGGCGCTGCTGACCCCGATCCCCCTCCACTACGAGCAGGCCGTCGCCGCGATCGAGGCCGGCAAGCACGTCTACGTCCAGAAGACGATGACCGAGACGGTCGACGAGGCGACCGACCTGATTGAGCGGGCCGCCCGGAAGAACGTGCTGCTGACGGCGGCGCCGGGCATGATGATCAGCCCATACCTTCAGCAGGCGAAGCGGATCATCGACGCCGGGACGATCGGCAAGGTCTGCTACGTGCGCGGACGGGGCGCCCACGCCGGCTACGAACGGAACACGAACCCGGGCTGGCGGTACAAGCAGGGCGGCGGGCCGGTCAAGAACACCGGCGTGTACCCGCTCCACTGCCTGACCGGGCTGATCGGCGCGGCGCGGCGGGTCAGTGCCTTCTCGGGAATCGCCGTGCCGGTTCGGTACTACCAGGGCGAGCCGATCGAGGTGGAGGTCGACGACAACACGGTCTTCAACCTCGACTTTGGAGAGGCGTGCTTCGGCCAGGTCGACTCGTCGTACCAGATCGTCAAGACCGAGACGCCGCAGCTCGAGATCTACGGCACGAAGGGGGCGATCTCGGCGCAGGGCTGGAGCTGGTCGCGCCATCCGCGGCCGATCGCCGTCTGGGCGGATGGGCCGGTCGAGGACCTGGTCAAGGACGAGCAGAGCGGATGGTGGGTACCGCCGCCGGATCGCCCGAAGCCGGACCCGAAGATCCAGCACACCATGGCCGATCTGCTGCACTTCGCGGACTGCCTGCTGGACGGCGCGCGGCCGCTCAACCCGCCCGAGCACGCCCGCCACGTGATCGAGGTCATCAACAAGGGCTACGAGTCGGCGCGGACGGGCCGGGCCCTCGACATCGAGACGACGCCGGATGGCTAGCCGTCGGAAATTCGCATCGCACGGGTCGAGGCGATGGAGGTGGAGCGGGAGCTGCCAAGCTGCGCGACCGGAGGCCCTCAAGCTGGAGGGCGACGGCGGCTTCGGACAGCCAGCCTTCGCTCGTCCGGCCAGCCTTCAGCACGGCCTCGCACTCGCCGTCCGTGGCGTGGAAATGAGGCGGCGCGTGATCGTTGAAGTACGTGGCGATGACGATGCCGAAGAACTGGCCGATCCTCGGCATCGCTCGCCCCTCAGGTCAGGCGCGGTCACGTCCTGCGTCTGGGCTCCGTATGAGGGCAGATCAGGACGAGGCGGCGGCCGCCTGCCAGATGGCGCGGAGCGGGTCGCGGCCGTCCTGGATCGCCTCCAGCCCGGTCTTGCTCATCTCGTCGGCCGGGTCGAGGTCGTGGGCGCGACCCCAGTGCTCGCGGGCCCGCGCGATCCGCCCGCGATAGGCGTACTCGAACCCGAGCAGCGTGTGCGCCGGCGCCAGGTCCGGCCGCAGCCGCGCCGCTTCCTCCAGCTCGGCGAGCGCGGCATCTCCCTGGTCGAGCGCTAGGTACAGCCGCCCCAGCACCAGGCGCAGCTCCGGGTCGCGCGGGTAGCGCCGGACCTGGCGCTCGGCGCGCTGGAGCTCGCGCACGTCGGCCAGCTCGCCCTGGTCGAGCGACGGATCCTGGCTCGCCGCCACCTCGAGGTGGGCGAGCGCCAGGTTCAGCTTACGCGCCGCGACCAGCGCGAGCCCGAGCTGCCAGCGGAGCTTAGGGTCGTTCTTGTTGGCCTCGACGAGCGCCCGCAGGTCCGGCACGTCGTCGGCCGTCGGGAGCGGCTCCAGCGGCGCGAGCGAGACGGCCGCCTCGTCCGCCGCCCCCACGAACTCTGGCGCCAGGCTCGCGCCCGGTGTGGCCGTCCCATCCGGTGCCGTCTTTACGACCGCGTCGACGTGGACCGTGCCCGTCACCGCGTCGACCGGTGCCCCCTGGTCGCTCTCGTCGATGCCCCCTCGCCGGCGCAGCCATCGCAACGCCGATGGAATCAGGTCGCCGCCGCCTCCGAGTTTCCCCAGCACGATCGTGGTCCTCCCCGACGTCGTGGCTGCCGTCGCCGTGATTATTAAGGTTCTTCAACTTCCCGTCAAGCTACCCCGCCCTCTTCGACGACGAGGTTACGATGGGCGCGATTCGTACGCGCGCCACATAATGCCCGGAGCCTGGCGAGTTTTCCAGCCGCCGCCCTGCTCCCGTGAGAAACCGCGTACGGCGACCCGGGGGCCCTGGCAGCCGCCCAGCATGGGCGAGCAACCGGCCGCGTCCGAGCCGCGCGACGCCGCTAGTCCGGACGGGCCGGCGGTCCGCCCGGCCCACGGGGCTGGTACAGTTGCGAGCCGGCCCAAGCGCGGCCTGGAGGGAGCAGCGTGCACGTCCATCTCGGGCGCCGGGATGGCAGGTGGGTCGCCCTGCGCGGCCGTTTCCTGTCCCTCGCGCTCCTCGGCATGGTGGTTGTCGGGACGGGGACCGGCTCGATCTGCGCGGCGTTCGCGGACAGCGGGCCGCGCGCCGACTACCGAGCGATGGCGCTCGAGACGCAACGCTACACCTGGCACCACCTCGCCTACACCGGCGGCGCGGCCAACTGCGCGTCGGCGCGGTACGTGTCGTACCGTCGGGACGACCGAAGCGACACGACGATCAGCGATCACTGGTACTCGGCGCTCCAGGTCCGGGCCGACGCGGCGCTCGTGCGGCTCGGTGAGGAGCATTACCGCTGCCAGGTGGACAAGGCCGTCGCCTGGATGGAGCTCCTCTGGTCACCCGATCACCGGGGCTACGCGCCGCGCGCAAACCTCGACGGCTCCAACCCGACCCTCCACGACGTCTATGCCGACGACAATGGGGTCATCGGCCTGGCGTTCCTCGAAGCGGCCCGCGTCACCCGCGACCCGGCCGTGCGCGAGCGCTCGCTGGACGGGGCCAGGCGCGCGGCCGGCTTCATGGTGGACACGGGGCTGTGGGACGGCACGTTCGGCGGCGGCCTCTGGTGGACGAACCAGCGCGAGAACCTCGGCGAGGGCAAGCCGGCCCTGCCCACGGCGCTGCTGGCCCAGCTCACGGCCGAGCTGTACGTCGAGACGCGCGAGCCCGCCTTCCGCCAGCACGCCCTTGACTCCCTGGACTGGCTGGACCGCACGCTCTGGAGTCCCTACCACCAGATGTACGCCTACGGCATCAACTTCGCGCCGGGGGATCCCTCGCGGGCGGTCGTCGCCGACGAGGCGTACTTCGGCTACGACCAGGCGATCGTGATCGAGGCGCTCCTCGCGCTCCACAGCGTCGAACCGGGCGACGGACGGTACCTCGCGCGCGCCCGGCAGATCGGCCGGGCGATCAACCGCTACTTCTGGCACCCCGAGCTGGGCGGCTACACGCTCCAGGCCAGCGTCCTCGACCTGTACGCGCCGTACGGCGCCTGGATCAGCGAGGCCCTGGTCGACCTGTACCGGGCGGACGGGAACCCGTTCTGGCGTGACCGCGCGCAGGCGAACCTCGACGCGCTCGCCCGCACCTTCGGCAACGGCGAGGGCGGCTACTACCGGCTGGCGTTCAAGTGCGAGGGCGAGCGCGAGGCGCTGTGCCGACGAGGCGAGGAGTACGGCCTCGAACGGGTCGTCTATACCATGAGCCAGGCGACGATGCAGCGCGCGGCGGCCTTGCTCGCCGCGGCGCATTAGGCCGCACAGGAGGACGCGATGAAGATCCGGATCACGGCCGGCGACGTTCAGCAGACCGCGACGCTCAACGATACGCGGACCGCCCAGCAGATCTGGGACGCGCTCCCGTTCGACAGCTCCGGTAGCCGCTGGGGCGACGAGATCTACTTCTCGATCCCGGTCGACTGCGGGACCGAGCGGGGACAGGCGACCGTCGACGCCGGCGACCTCGGCTACTGGGAGCCGGGCAGCGCGTTCTGCATCTTCTGGGGCCCGACGCCCGTCAGTCGCGGCGACGAGATCCGGCCGGCCAATCCGGTCACCGTCTTCGGCCGCCTCGACGGCGACCCGAAGGCGTTCGATGGCTTCCGCTCCGGCACCCGCGTTCGCATCGAGCCCGTCGAGGAGTAGCCACCAACTATCGACCGGCCGCCCAAGCTGGCCGGAGCCCGCGACCACCCCGTACGTCGCGGGCTCCGGTACCGAGATGGCTTCGGTGCGTGCGCGCCGGCCGGTGGCATGCAAGAACGTGGCCCACTCGGCGGCGCTGTACGCCCCAATGGTCGTGGATGCCCAGGTCCGGCCGAATCCTCAGGCGTCGAGCACCGCTTGCAGCCGGCGCGGGAACGTGCCGTCCTGGAGGAGCTTGTAGACGTTCGAGCCGGGGCACGAGGTTGGGGCGTGGTCGCGGTGGCCGGTGAGCGGCGCATCGAACGAGATCCCGTAGTGGCGGACGATCCAGGCCGCCGTCTCGACGCCGGCCGCGATCTGTGGCTCGGTCAGCTCCTGTGAGCCGTACTCGCCGAGGTAGGAGATCAGGACCAGCCCGGTCGGGTCGTAGTAGGCCGAGCGGTTGCCGCGCACCGTGGCGGGGCGTCCTTCCCAGACGTTGCCGTCGAGGTCGATCAGGAAGTGGTAGGCGATGTCCTCCCAGGCGCGCTCGGGCCCGGTATGGAACGCCTGGATATTGCGGAGGTACTGCTCGGGGCCGGGCGTGCCCGTCCAGGGGGCGCCGGTGTGGTGAAACGAAATGCCCGTCGGCACCTGCGGCACGTACGGCCGAGCGGGCGGGGCGGCCGTCCAGGCGGCACGCGGCCGGACGAAGGGCGGCAGTTCGGCTGCCGTCGGCGCAGCTTCTCGCGGGGCGCCATCCCGCGACGATGGGACGAACCAGGGGGCGTCCGGCTTGATGATCGGGGGCATCGACGGGGCGGGATCGTCCTGGAGTGGCGCGGCGTCCGACGCCCCGAGGCTCGCCAGCCCGGCGCCGGTCGCCACCACCGCTGCCCACGCCCGGAGCACCCGCCGCCGCCCGAGCTTTCGGCGAGGCGCGACGTTCGTCACGATCTGCATGTCTTCAGGTCCGCCGTCGAGAGTTGATGCCCTCGCCGCCGGGCGCGATCCACGCCATCGTGGCACGCGGTGCGACGGGCCCACCGAGGATAACGGATGGCGGGGCCGGGCGGTAGCGGCGGCAAACCGGACCCTCGCCTACCCGCTCACCGGCGGCTGCCGACGAGCCGCTGGCTCTCCTCGGTACTCGCCCGGGCGAGCTGCTCGAGGCGCTCGCGCGACGACCCGGTGATGTCGTACGCACCGGACTCGATCATCCTGACGAGCAGATCCGTCGCGGCCGGGACCTCCATCACGTCGGTGTTGATCACGATGCTGTGGTGGAACGGGTCCAGCCAATCCTTCTGGAAGAGGTAGCGGAAGTAAGCGGCTCGGTCGCGGTCGGAGCGGCGCACGATCTCCTCGGCCTGCTCGCGCGTCAGTGGGCCGGACCGGCCGCCGGCGCCGCGCTCCATGATGCGCGCGACCCGCACCGGGACCGGGGCGGTGAACAGGACGCGCAGGGCACGGTCGACGTCGGCGAAGAGCATGCCGGTGCCGCGGCCGAGGAACACGACGTTGTCGCGCAGCGCCACGTTGTACACGACGGTCCGGAGCAGCACGTTGTACCGCCGGCGCTCCTGATCCAGCCGCTCCCAAAGCCCGGGCCGCTTCTCGAGCAGCTCGGGCGCGGTGGGACTGATGCCGCCGTACGCCTCGGCCTCTTCGAGGAGCGCCTTCTTGTCGAGCAGGCGGTAACCCAGGCGATCGGCGAGGTCGCGGGCGACATCGCCGCCCCAGCTTCCTTCCTCTCGGGACACTGACACGAGCGCCATGATGCCCTCCTCCGGGGGACGTGCCCCGCGCCCCGGACCTCGTGGTCGCCGCCCGGCACCTCGCGGCCCGGCGACCGGTCGGGCCATTGTAGCACCGTCCGCGGCCGGTCGTACCCATCCCGACGAGCGCCGCGCCGGGCAGATGGGAAGGTGCCCGACGCGGCGCTCACGAGCGGTCGCGCCGGCGGTCAGGGGCCGCGCCGGCCCGGGGCCTCGGTCGTCACCGGAGCGGTGGCATCGACGCCGGGCGCCGAGGAATCCGTCGAGTTGCGCCGATCTTCGAGGCGGCGGTTGCGCTCGATCCGCTCCAGCCGCGCCAGGATCTCGTCGAGCTTGTCATCCGCGTCGTTGCGCGCGTCGGACTCCGCGGGCGCGACGAAAAAGGCCGCGACGCGGGCGGTCAGCAGCCCGAACACGCTGATCCCGACCAGCATCAGCAGGAAGGCGACGCCGCGTCCGGCCGGGGTCATCGGGTACACGTCGCCGTAGCCGACGGTGGTGATCGTCGCTGCCGCCCACCAGAGCGCGTCCGGAAACGTCTGGATTGTGCCTTCGCCGCCTCGCTCGGCCAGGTACACCAGCGTGGCGGCCACCTAGATGCAGAAGAAGCTGGTGAGGGTGACCACGCTGAACGTGCGCTGGCGGATGTGCTCCTTCGCCTCCGACCAGATGCGGACGCTCAGGACGGCGACCCACAGCAGGCGGAGCGGGCGCAGGAACGGCAGCAGCACGGTCAGGACGTCGACCCGGTGCGTCAGCAGGTAGCGGCGGCGATCCTCCGCGAGGTACGTCATCACGCCGAGCTCGAAGGCGAAGACCGCCCAGATGAGCCAGCCGACGACCTCCAGCCCGTACTCGGCGTCCGGGGACAGCTCGACGAACTCGGGGAGCGCCAGCACCACGAGGAAGACGACGGACAGGATGAGCATCGGCAGTCGCGTCGCTCGCCTGATGCGGTCGGCTAGCCGGCGGTTCCGGAGAGTACGCTCGTTTTCCATCGACGCTGTATTGTGTGCCGTGTCGATCGCGCCTGGCATCGTCATGCGCGCGGGCGTATGGTCGGCGCTCGCCCGGCTGATGATGCGCCACGCCACGAGTAGCTGGCACGCTGCCGGCGGGAGGGGGAAGACGACGGGGCCCGGGCCATACGGCCCGGGCC
>JALYGH010000135.1 GCA_030777205.1 Chloroflexota bacterium | reverse complement strand
GACCGATGCCGTCCGAGGTTCGCCTCGGCTTCCAGCCGCCGTACGTGGCGGTCTGGGTGATGCAGCGCCAGAAGCTGCTCGAAGAGGCCTTCAAGGCGAGCAACGCCAGCGTCGAGTACCGCAAGGTGCTGTCGCCGGCCCCGATGTACGAGGCGCTGGCCGGCGGGTCGCTCGACCTCGGGATGGGCGGCCCGCCGATCCCGGCGATCGCAGCCGGCCGGCCGATCCGCGTCGTCGCGCTGACCGAGCGCAGCCCAAAGACCCACGCCCTGCTCGTCCCACCCGACAGCCCGATCAAGGCGGTCGAGGAGCTCAAAGGCAAGCGGATCGCGACGCCGCTCGGCAAGGCGTACGCGTTCCCGCTGCGGGCGCTCGAGCGTGCCGGGCTCAGCGACACCGACGTCGAGATCGTGACCGTCGAGAACAACGAGGGGCGCTCGGCGCTGCTGACCGGCGCGATCGACGCCTGGGCGACCTGGGACCCGTTCTACGCCAGCGTCGAGGCCGACAAGCAGGCCACCAGGCTGGTCGACGGCGAGGGCTTCTACCCGAACTACGTGACGCTGTTCGGGCGGGTCGAGTTCATCGAGAAGTACCCGGATGCGGTCGTCCGCATCATGCAGACGTACATGCGGGCACTGGAGTGGGTGAAGGAGAACCGCGACGAGGCGCTGGGGATCTTCACCGAGGAGAACCAGTACAAGCCGGAAGTGGCCGAGCTGACCTGGGCCCGCCGGAACTACCTGTTCGACGTGCCGAACGAGGAGTTCATGAACGACGTCAAGGACCAGGCGAAGATGTACGTCCGGCTGGGGGTCGCGCAGCAGGAGCCGAACTGGGACACGGCGGTGGACACAAAGCTCGCCAAGCAGGCCATCGGCGGCTGACCGCCAGCTTTGCCGAACGCGAAGGGCGCCCCTCCTCGTCGGGGGCGCCCTTCGCATGTCCGGGATGACCGGGCCGCTAATCGGGCACGAGCAGACCGCGCACCGAGACGTCCTCGTCGAGGCGGTCCCAGTGAATGCCGACGCCGCGCCCGATCAGTCGCCAGTCGGCTCGCTCCTCGGGCGTCGCCTCCCGTAGGCGCGGGAACCACTCCAGCGGCACGGAGATCGTGCGCCCGTCCACCAGGTGCACGACGAGTTCATCGCCAGTTACATCCACGTTTGACACGTAGTCGAGTTCAGACTGAGACATCAGTTGACCGAGAATACGGTGAAGTCCGGTCAGACCTCATGAACCCAGCGGCTCTCACGAGCGTTGACCCCCTCCGGACGACCGATCATCCATCAGGCGCCGGCTGGATCAAGGGTCACGCAGCCCGCTACAACTGGAGGTGGGGTGGCGGGCGCGGAGGACGCGGTGGAGGATCGTGCCGGTGGCGGTGCGCGGCATGTCCGCCTCCGAGATGAAGGCGACCGAGCGCGGGCGCTTGTAGCCGGCCATCCGCTCGCGGCACCACTGGATGAGCTCGGCCCCGGTGACGGCGGCCCCCGCGCGCGGCACGACGACGGCGTGGACGGCCTCGCCCCAGACCTCGTGCGGCACGCCGATGACGGCCACGTCCTGCACATCCGGGTGGGTGCTGAGGACGCCTTCGACCTCCGAGGGGTAGACGTTCTCGCCGCCGCTGATGATCATGTTGCTCTTGCGGTCCACCAGGTGATAGAAGCCGTCCGCGTCGCGACGGGCCAGGTCGCCGACCGAGCACCAGGCGCCTTGGAACGCCTGGGCGGTGCGCTCCGGGTCGCGCCAGTAGCCGTCGAAGGCGTACGGCGTCCAGGAGTACAGCTCGCCGATCTCGCCGTCCGGGATGTCCTGGCCGAAGGGCTCGAGGAGCCGGACCGGGCCGGTCCCGGTTAGCTCACGGCCGACCGAGCCGAGCTTGGTGAGCTGCTCGTCGGGCCGCAGGATGGTGACCCAGCCGGCCTCGGTCGAGCCGTACATCTCGAAGAGGCGGGAGTTGGCGAACGCCTCCATGATCGCCAGCTTGGTGTCGCGTCGAGCCGGGGCCGACGAGATCAGCAGCCGGTTGACGCTGCGGACGTCGTAGGCGCGGCGGACGGCCTCGGGCAGGGCGAGCATCAGGATGTAGTGGGTGGGCACCAGCGAGGTGAAGGTGACGCGGTGCTCAGCGAAGGTGCGCAGGAGGCGCTCCGGGTCGAAGCTGGCGCTGTCGTCGACGACGCAGGTGGCCCCGAGGCCGACGAAGGTGGAGGCGAAGAACAGCGAGTTGGCGTGGCAGAGCGGCATCACCAGCAGGGCGACATCATCCGGGGTGAAGCCCATGTCGAGGGCCGATACCAGCCCGAGCAGGGCGCTCGCGGCGTGGCTGCGGGCGGCGCCCTTGGGCCGCCCGGTGGTGCCGGAGGTGTACATCATGGCCCACGGGTCGTCCGGGCGGACGGCGACGTCGGGGGCGGTGGCGGCGGCCCGCTCGACGACCGCCTCGTACGACGACCAGCCAGCGGGCGGGGTGGTGTCTCCGAGCAGGTCGACGCGTTCGGACGGGATGTCGAGCTGGTCGCGGATGCCGTGGAGACGCTCGGCGAGGCTGTCCTGGACGACGATGGCACGGGCTTCGGCGTGCTGGAGGATGTACAGGATCTCGGGGCCGACGAGGCGGAAGTTGATCGGGACGGCGACCAGCCCGGCCCGCGCCAGCGCGACGTAGATCTCCAGCCACTCGACGCGGTTGTAGGCGAGGACCGCGACGCGATCGCCCCGGTCGAGGCCGAGGCCGGCGAGGGCGTTGGCGAGGCGACTGGCGCGCTCGTGCCACTGGCGGTAGGTGAGGGCACGGCGGGAGTCGCGGGCGCCGAGCTTGTCTGGCCGGAGCCGCGCTCGGGTCGCGACGGCGTCGGGAATGGTCAGGAGCCGGGTCATCACACCCCCGCGCTAGAGCAAGCCCCCGGAGTTTTCGGGATGGTAGGTCAACCGTTCCGACGAGGCAACGTGCTCCATCGCGAGGATCACTTCCTCCCGAGTCCAGGGAGGATTAGCTTCCGGCATGCGCGCACTTCGTTCGGCAAGTCGTGGTGAACTGCATCGTACCGGGCAGGGAACTTGCGGTAGCATAGCCTCACCATGGCGGCGCTGGCGGCCCTCGCGCGGGGCATCGGCAAGATCCTCGGTTTGCTGACCGGGTGGCTGGAGGGACTTCGTGCGCCCGGACACCGGCCGAGTCCGGTCCGCCCGATCGCCGGCGCCTCGGACGGGACCGAGGAGGAGTCGCCGAACGGCGCGGCCCGCCCGCCGAACCGGCGACGAGCCGGTGGGCGAGCGACCGCGACGAACGGCCCGACGCGTCGTCGCGAGACGGCCGGCGCCCCTGCCGACGACGCCACAGC
>JALYGH010000134.1 GCA_030777205.1 Chloroflexota bacterium | reverse complement strand
GCTCGGCACGTTGACGATCCCGAACAGCTCGTCGACCAGGTGGGCCCGGTCGATCAGGGAGGGATGCCCGGGCCGGGCGGCCTCGATCCAGGGCCGCGCCGCCTCGGGCTCGGCGTCGAGGGCGACGGTGACGATCTCGAGGCCCCGAGGATGCAGCTCACGCCGCAGCTCCTGCCACACGGGCAGGTCGAAGCGGCAGCCTCACCAGGAGGCCCAGGCGACCAGCAGGACCTTGGTCCCCCGCAGCGAGGCCAGGTTGAACGGCGTGCCGGCCAGGTCCGGCAGGACGAGCTCGGGGGCTCGGGCGCTGGTCAGCGCCCGGCCGCCGGCCTCCGGACCCAGGCACCACAGCCCGCTCGGCTCGTCGCGGACGAGCGGCATCCCGAGCCGGTCGGCGAGCACCCCCGCGTCCACCGTCCCATCCGCCCCGCCATCCCGCGGCAGCGGGACGCAGCGCTCCTCCTTGCAGGCACCCTGGGGTTTGATCGACCAGCCGGTCCGCCGCTCCAGCTCGGCGGGATCGACGCGAAGCGACTCCAGGATCACAAGGTCACTCCCTTCCGTTACGCTCACACCGCGCTAGCAGGATACGCGTCCCCGCGTCGTCGAGAACAGTGCGATCTCCACTACCGGGGCCAGCGGGTGACGATGAATTGTTCGGCGACCCGGTCGCCAGCGGCAGCTGACCAGCGTACGCCGAAGCACGGATGCTGGACTCCGGGGTCGCCGCTTAGGGGCGGCGCACCTCGACCCCGGCGCGCCTCCTGGAGCAGGAAGATCGACGAGCAGTCCTTGTCGCCGTGGCCGGCCGCCAGCAGGTTGGCGACCATCGGGCCGCCCATGGTGCCCAGGCCGATGTAGGCGTTGCGCATGTGGGGTCCTCCTTAGCGAGCGCCCGGACATCCGCGCGATCGGCCGCGGCGCTAGTAGGCCCCCTGGCGCTCGAAGATCGCGCGCGGGTTGTGGCGCGCCATCTGGTCGATCTGGGCCTGGCTCACCCCGGCCTCCAGCAGCGCCGGCAGGACCTCGCGCGGGATGTGGGTGAAGCGCCAGTTCGGCCAGGTCCGCTCCGTGTAGGCCGGCTCGCGCGGGTCGGCGTAGGCGCTGGCGTCGTGCGACAGCACCATCCGGTCGGCGTAGCCGCGGCGGCACAATTCGGCGATCACCCTGACCCGCCGCGGGGTGGTCAGGAGCTCCTGCCCGCCAAAGTGGTCCAGCCCGAAGCGGTCCATCCCCAGGTAGCTGCCGCGCTCCAGCAGCCGCTCGAGGTAGTCGACGTCCTCGGTGTCGCCGCTGTGCCCGATCACCACCCGGCCCAGGTCGACGCCCTCCTCGGCCAGGATGCGCTGCTGGTCGAGCCCCGAGCGCTGGAGCGAGTCGGTGTGGGTCGAGATCGGGACGCCGGTCTGGCGGTGGGCCCGCGCGCCGGCCCGGAACGCGATCTCGAACGGCCCCTCCACCGTGGGGTAGTTGCACGCCAGCTTGATCACCCCGGCCTTGACGGCGGTGCCATGGACGCCCTCGATGATGTCCCGCACGAACAGCCGCGTGGCCACGTCAACGGGGCGATTGTGGAAGTAGCGCGGGGGGTTGATGTGCAGCCCTGTCGCGACGATCACCTGCATCTCCGCTCGGCCGGCGATCTCCGCCACCAGCGGGATGTCCCGCCCGAGGTCGACGGTCGTCAGGTCGACCATCGTCTCGACCCCGTGCGCCCGCGCCTCCCGCAACTTGCCGGCCGCGTGCTCGAGGACCTCCGCCCGGTCGAACGTCTCCGGCCAGTTGTCGCGCAGGCCGGGCGACTGGATGACGACGTGCTCGTGCATCAGGGTGAAGCCGAGTCGGGATGTCTCGATCGGCCCGAGCGCGGTGTTGACCAGGGGCGACATGGCGGACTCCTCCGGGACAACTGCCGCGCGGGCGGCGCTGGCCCCACTATACGCAATCCATTTCCCGACGCTCACCGCCCGGGCTGAAACGCCGCGCACCGCGACCGGCACGTCACTGCGCCATCTACGGTCGGAGCGCGGCCTCAGGCCGAGCGGACGAACTCAACCAGCAGCGCGCTGACCTCCTCGGGCCGCTCCTGTTGGACCCAGTGCCCGGCCCCGTCCACCAGATGGGCCCCGCGGAAGTCGGTGCACACCGTCGTCTGCATCGCCTCGAATCGGCCGGCGCGCTGGTAGATGCCCCAGTCGCTCGCCCCCGCGATGAAGCAGGACGGCACGTCGATGATCCGGCCGGAGAAGAGGCGCAGCTCGGCGGTGTACCGGGGCTCGGTCCACACACGGTACCCTTGCAGGCCGCCCTGGAAGCCGGTCCTGGCGTACTCGCCGCTGTAGACCCGCAGCTCCTCGTCGGACAGCCAGCCGCAGGCCGCGATCTGCTCGGCGGACGGCATGTCCGGGGCGACCGTCCGGGCCATGTTCGCGCCCAAGTCCATGATGTAGTAGCGCGGCAGCTTCGCCAGTTCCTCCGCGCTCCAGGCGCGCAGCGGATGAGGGCGGTTCTCCGGCCAGTCCGCGCTCTTGACGTGGAAGTAGGCCCGCAGAAAGTCGTGCACGCCCTGGGGACAGTGCCACATGTCGGCGTTCGCCTGCCGCGTGGAGTAGTACCAGTGGTAGTGCTTGCGCGGCGGATCGAGCGCCGCCAACTCGTCGTGGATGCTCGGTCCGGCCGCCGCGCTCGGGGCCGGCTCGCTGGCAGTGTTGAAGGGCAGCGCCGGCGGGCCCTCGAACGGGGCGCTCATCAGGGCCACGGCGCGGAAGACATCCGGCCGAGCCAGCGCGCACCAGGCGGCGATCGACGAGCCGTAGTCATGTCCGACCACGGCGGTAACCGAGCGGTGGCCGAGCGCGAAGACGAGCCCCAGGGCATCGGTGGCGTGGTTCAGGATCGTGTAGGGCCAGAGATCGTCCTCGAAGCGGACATCCGTCCCATCGGTCCGCCCGTAGCCGCGCTGGTCGGGCGCGACGACGTGGTACCCGGCCTGCGCCAGCGGCAGCAGCACCTTGCGCCAACTGTAGGCCAGCTCCGGGAAGCCGTGCAAGAGCAGGATGCAGGGCCGATCGGCCGCTCCAAACCCTGCCTCGAGCAGGTGCATGGTGATGCCGTTGCCGTTATCCACGAAGCGGGAGCGGATCCCGGCGGGAAGGGTACTTTCGCCGTACGCCACGTCGGCATTCCTCATTGTGCTGCCGCTCCAATCTCACCGCGATGCATGGCCGCGTCCGAGGCTCCGGAACGCGGCGAAGCGCTGACGGGCGGCCTCCTCTCCGCGTGGTCGAGCCACTCGGGAAGGGTAACTCGCGACCGGCCATCCGAATGGCACCTGAGCACGGGCCCGCCTACGTCGATTGGGGCAGCCTGGGCGCGCCATCAGCGTGCGGCTTGAGCGCGGCGTAGATGGCGGAATTCCAGGGGGTGGGCACCCCGCGCTCCCGGCCGAGCCGGACCACCGTCCCGTTGGTCGCCTCCAGCTCCAGCCGGCGGCCCGCCTCCAGGTCGTAGGCCATCAACGCCCGCATCATCGGCGGGAAGCCGCTCACGATGGCGAACGCTTGGTCCACCACCGCGTCCGGCAGCTCAACCCCGCAGGCTCGCGCCACCGCGCCACCTCCTCCATGGCGCCCAGGTACATCGCGCGGCTCTCCGAACAGGCCAGGATCGGGCCCAGGGGCAGGCGGGTCAGGGCGGTCATCCCGCCGTTGGCGCAGACGCCCACGAACTTCCGCCACAGGGGGACTCGCACGTTCGGGTGCAACTCGGCGGTTATGCCGGCCCGCTCGAAGGGGTCCAGCAGCTGCTCGGCGCGCCGGCTCGCGCCAACGGCCAGCTCGCCGAACTGCAGCATCGTCGAGCCCGAGGAGGCGTTCTGGGTGATCACGCCCGGGGCCTCGATCTTGCCGCCGACCCAGGTCAGGCCACCCAGGACGTGCTCCGAGCCGATCACCCGCCCGATCCGCTCGGCGATGTCGACCCCGTTCTGGACGGGCAGCATCACCGTCTCCGGCCCGAGCAGTGGTCGCATCTGCTCGGCGGCCGCCTCGAGGTCGTAGGTCTTGACCCCGAACAGCACGAGGTCGACCGACCCGACCTCGCGCGGGTCGTCCGTCGCCCACACCGGCAGGGCGAAGTCGCCGACCCGCTCGGACTTGACCGTCAATCCGCGGTCGCGGATGGCGGCGAGGTGCGCCCCACGCGCGATGAAGACCACATCTTCGCCCGCTCGGGCGAGCAGGCCGCCGAAGAACCCGCCGAGTGCCCCGGTCCCCATCACGGCGATGCGCATCCCCGGCCCTCCCCCGCGTGTTGAACCCGACGGTACTCACCCGCAGCACGCGTCAACACCCTCGCCTGCCGCCCGCACCGGGCCGGCGAGGACCACCGGAGCCTAGGTGTAGATCTGCTTCAGTTCGCCCTCGGCCCAGGCCACGGCAGTCTCCGGCGCGTCGCCCTGGACCGCCTTGGCGAACATGCTGACGATGATCGACTTGGCCTGGGCCACCGCGGCCTGCTGGCTCCACGGTCCCGGCCAGCCGGGGGCACGGGTGATCGGACCCAGCTCCTTGAACACCTGGACCTCCCGGGGGAACTTCTCCCAGGGCGCCCTGGTGTCCTGGACCGGGCCAACGCCGTTGTAGTAGCTGCCGCAGAACTCGAACCAGGGCATCCAGACCGGATCGGACATCGACCAGCGGATGAACGCCTTCGCCGCGTCTGCGGCCCCGGTGTACTTCATGATCGCGTAGTTGTTGTTGATCGCGAACGCGGTCTTGGCCTTGGGGCCGGCCGGGAGCAGGTCGAGGCCGATGTCCTCGAAGAACGGCGCGCTGTCCTTGCGGGCCACCCACCAGATGCTCGCCCCATTCAGCGTGCCGGAGATGGTCTCGGCCAGGAAGGCCCGGTTGTTGGACGACCCGTCCCAGCCGAGGCCGGTCTCGTCGTACGCCGGCCGCCAGGCATCCGCCATCTCCCTGACCGCGGCGATCGTCTCCGGCGAGTTGATGGCGACCTTGCCCTGCTCGTCGACCTCGCGGCCGCCGTAGGCCCACAGCATCGGGTAGCACCAGGTGGGCGGGTCGCCGAACGTGTTGCTGAGCGCCTGGCCGAGCGGTCGCCCGTTCTCCTTCAGCCGCGCGCCAACCGCGTGGAGCTCGGCGTACGTCGCCGGGAATCGGTCCGCGCCGGCCTCCGCGAACCAGGACCTCCGCCAGTGATAGACGAGGCCCACCAGGTCGTGCGGCACGCCGAGGTACCTGCCGCCGACGTTGCAAGCGGCCTCGATCTGGGGATAGAAGTCGCCCGTCGACCGCTTCAGCTCCGCCACGATGTCGGTCACGTCGACGACGGCGTCCTTGTAGATGTGCTGCCAGCCGTACTGGAACTGGACGATGTCCGGGCCGGCGCCACTCTGGATGGCGGCGGCGATCTTCGGCTGCAAGTCGTCGGCGTTCACGAACTCGATCACGACGCGGGCGCCGGTCTCCTTCATGAAGCCCTCTTCGATCTGCTTCCTGAAGAAGTCATCGGCCCCGGGGATGAAGCTCTGCCACTGGAGGACGGTGAGGCTGGTGCCCGTCAGGTTCGGCAGCGCTGCCGTCTGGGCGACCGGGGCAGCGGCGGCGGGCAACGGGCCGGCGGCCGGCGACGGGCCGGGGCTAGCCCCCGGACTTGCCACTGCCGGGGCCGGACTAGCAGCGGGGGCCGTCGTCGGCTTCGTAGCCGAGGTCGGCGCTGGCGGTGCCGCCCCCCCGCAGGCGGCGAGCAGAACGATGCTGGCAGCGCTCCCGGCGAGTCTCAGGAACTCGCGGCGCGACATCACCCGTGCCTCCACGGGCTGCTCGTTTCGCTCGATCTCCGATCGCATCGGCTGCCTCCCCCTGCGCGACGGACGGCTACGGCGACGACGACTATGTGATCCGCCGACCAGGCCCCTTCGTTGCCGTCATTCCTGGCATGACCGAGAGATATCGAGGGAACAAGATTCAGGGTCACGACGAGGGGCGGATCGTGTGGCAGGCAACTCTATCCTGCTCGGCGGAGGCTGTCAACGCAACGCACTCTCCGCGCGGGCCTGCCCGCTCTCCCCCCGGCCCAGGCATCGCCGACGACCGCCACCCCGCTGCCGGTGCTCGAGCTTCCGCGCCGCCCGAACGACACGACCCCCGCAAGGCTGGCGCGTGCGCGCCCGCCAGGAGCAGGATATGATGCCGGCGGATGGGCCGGGGCGCTCGTCCGCCCGCGTCGCTTGATTGGCCGGCCCACGCCGCGCCCGCGCGGGAGCGGGTGGCAGGCCTCCGGTCATGCCGCGGGGGCGCTCATGGTCCTGCAGTCATGGAGGAGTGCACCCGATGACCCAGATGACCGGGTCCCGCTTCCTCGCCGAAGCCCTCCACGGCTACGGCGTCGGCCACGTCTTCTTCGTCCCGACGATCCTGACCCCGGCCCTCGCCGCGGATGCGCTCGGCGCCCCACAGGCGGTTCTCCGCGGCCATCCGCCGGATCAGGGCGACCCACGTTCAGCCTGATATCTGGACCAGTTGTTCTTACCCTGTCCTGGTAGACGCCAGGATGCCTGGGCAGCCATACTCGGATCAAGCGCTGCGTCGAATCCGACAACGCGCGGAGGATCGTCGTCGTCCAGCTCCATGCGGTCGTACTCCAGAACCTCGACGCGCTGGCTGCTCCCTGACGGTGCGCCTCGGCCGCCGCGGCGCCCTGGATCTCGGCCTCTGCCGGGCTGGCTATTGCCCTGTCGATGTCGGCGTGCAACCTCCTGAGGGACACGCTGTGGGAGGCGCTCGACCCGCGCCTGAGAAGGAGTGCGTAGCGACACGATGACCCAGCACACCATCCGCTTCCAGGTGAACGGAACCGCCCGCGAGCTGACCATCGCCTCGCACCTGCGCTTGATCGACGTGCTGCGCGACGAGCTCGGCCTGACCGGCACGAAGGAAGGCTGCAGCGTCGGCGTCTGCGGCGCCTGCAGCGTCCTCGTCGACGGCCAGCTCGTGAGCGCCTGCCTCCTGCCGGCCGCGTTCGTCGACGGCACGCACGTCACCACCATCGAGGGCCTGGCGCCGGACGACGAGCATCTCACGCCGTTGCAGGACGCGTTCATTCGGCATGGCGGATTCCAGTGCGGCATCTGCACCCCCGGCCAGATCGTCGCCGCGACCGCCCTGCTCGCCGAGCATCCACGGCCGACGGCCGAACAGGTGCGCCGCTGGATGACGGGCAACCTCTGCCGCTGCACGGGCTACTACAAGATCGTCGAGAGCATCCTCGCCGCCGCCGAGTCCGCGACGACCGCGGTTCGGCGCGAAGACGTTGGGGTGCGCTGATGCGTCCGTACGCCCTCCACCAGCCGGAGAGTCTCGCGGAGGCGCTCGACCTGCTCGCTGTCCACGGCGACGAGGACACCCACGTGATCGCCGGTGGCACGTCGATGGTCCTGCTGATGACGATGGGGCTGGTGCAGCCGGGGCACGTGATCGCGCTCCGCAAGATCCCCGAGCTGCACGGGATCACGACCGAGGACGGTGGTGGCCTCGCGATCGGGGCGCTCGCCACCCACCGCCAGCTCGAGCTGGCGCCAGAGGTCCGCGCCTTTGCGCCCGCGCTGAGCGAGACCTTCGCGCAGGTCGCGACGGTGCGCATCCGCAACCAGGCCACGCTGGGCGGGAACCTGGTCCACGCCGACCCGGCCCAAGATCCGCCGCCGATGCTGATCGCCCTCGACGCGTCGGTGACGCTGAGGAGCCGGGCGGGCGAGCGGCGGCTGCCGGCGGAGGAGCTGTTCGTCGACTACCTGACCACCCAGCTCCGGCCGGGCGACGTGCTGACCGCCGTTCACCTTCCCCCGCTCGCGCCCGGAACGCGCGCCACCTATCTGAAGTTCCTGCCACGAACGCACGACGATTACGCCACGGTGTCGGTGGCGGCCGCGCTGCGCCTCGACGGCGACGGCCGCTGCGAGCACGCC
>JALYGH010000133.1 GCA_030777205.1 Chloroflexota bacterium | reverse complement strand
GCGCACCCTGCGGCCGAAGAGCAGGGCCCGCCACCTCGAGCGGCACCTGCTCGGCTACGCGTTCTGCGGGCCGGCGGTCGTCATCCTGGCCGCGTTCATCGTCTACCCGGCGTTCTACTCGTTCTGGCTAAGCTTCCACGAGTGGAACGGCTTCACCCCCGAATGGGGGGCGTTCGTCGGGGCCGAGAACTACGTCCTGCTCGCCCGCGACGGCATCTTCTGGAAGGCGGCCGTCAACTCGGTCCTGTTCGTCGCGGCGCGGACCCCGCTGGAGGTCGGGATCGCGTTCGGCCTGGCGTTGCTGCTGAACCGGAACTTGCCGGGGCGCTCGCTCCTGCGGACGCTGTTCTTCGTGCCGGTCGTCATGTCGCTGATCGTCGTGACGATCATCTTCCAGCGCATCCTCGAGCCGAACGCCGGCATGCTGAACACCTTCTTGCGGGACGTTGGGCTCGGCGCGCTCGCGCACCCCTGGCTGGGCGACCCGGCCACTGCGCTGCCGGCCGTGATCGCCGTCTCGGTCTGGAAGAACGTCGGGTTCAGCCTGGTCATCCTGCTGGCCGGCCTCCAGGGGCTTCCCCAGGAGGTGATCGAGGCGGCGCGGGTGGATGGGGCGAACCGGAGCCAGCTCACGTTCAGGATCATCGTGCCGCTGATGAAGCCGATCATCGCGATCACCACCGTCCTGTCGATCATCGGCGGGCTGAAGGTGTTCGACCTGATCTTCATCATGACCCGCGGCGGCCCGACGTACGCCACCGAGGTGTTCGCGACGATGCTCTATCGCCACGCGTTCGACTTGAACGAGATGGGCGTGGCGTCGGCGATCGCGGTGGTGATGGTGCTCATGATCATGGGCACGTCTTGGTTCCAGACTGTCCTGCTGCGGGATCAGTAGCGGGTCGGCGGTGTTGGGGGCGCGAATGAGCGTGACGGAGGCGGCGCGACCATCGGGCGCGACACCGACTGATCGGAAGCGGTGGCTCAGCGGCGAGGACGCCGTGGCGTGGCTGATCCTCGGCCTGGCCCTGCTGATCTCGATCGGGCCGATGCTGTACCTCGTCAGCCTGTCCATGATGGACAACCAGCAGATCTTCAGCGGCAAGATCATCGCCTGGCCGGTCCATCCCGAGAACTACCCGGCGGCGTGGGTCCAGACCCGAATCGGCGCGCTGTACTGGAACAGCATCTACATCTCGACGATCTCGATGGTGCTGACCGTCGCGATCTCGGCCTTCGCGGGGTACGGGCTCGGGCGGCTCGACTTCTGGGGCAAGCACTACGTCTACGCGCTGATCTTGATCGGACTGACGATCCCGCTCCAGATCGCCCTGATCCCGCTGTTCGTCAACCTGCGCTGGCTCGGCCTGATGAACACCCCGCTGGCGCTGATCGGGCCGTACACGGCGTTCGGGCTCGCGTTCGGCACGTACATCATGAAGGCGTTCTTCCAGGAGCTGCCGAAGGAGCTGGAGGACGCGGCCCGGATCGACGGGGCGAGCGAGTTCCGGATCTTCTGGCAGATCATGCTGCCGCTGACCCGCCCGGCCCTGGCGACCATCGGCATCTTCCTGTTCCTCCAGAACTGGAACGAGTTCCTGTTCGCGCTGACGTTCGTCACGGACGCCTCGATGCGGACGCTGCCGACCGGCATCTACGCGCTGATCTCGACCGAGTTCTACGGGAACTACATGCTGCTGGCGGCGGCGCTGGTGCTGTTCTCGCTGCCGGTGTTGATCCTCTACTTCATCTTCCAGCAGCAGTTCATCGAGGGCCTGACCGCCGGCGCCCTCAAGCATTAGGGCCCTGTCGGCCGCGACGTGCCGGCGGGGCGCACGTCCCGCCTGGCATCCCTCGCCCGCCTCCGGACTGTAGAGGCCCTGAAGAATCGAGCGGCCGGTGGTAACGCCGGCCGGGGACGGCTCCTCTGCTGCCCGGTCCCGGGGAGTGCCGCGCAGGGCGCGGGGACGATCGGGCGGGCGATGTAGTCGCCCGATCGTCCCCGGCCCCGCTGGAGGGCGCGCCCGCCCGCAGGGACGACCCCGGCAGCGGCCGGACCGGTCGGTAGCCGCAGATCGGGAATTGTTGACCCAGCCGAGCGGTTATAGTGTCTATCGCCGGCGGCATGCCTGTGCGCGGCCAGTCGATCAGCCGGAGAGTTCCCGAACCGGAGAGAGGCGCCGATGCGGTTCTCGCTCTTCTACAACTTCGACGTCACCCCCGAGCAGAGCATCCCGGAGCTGTACCGCGACGTCGAGGAGCAGGCGATCCTGGCCGACCGCCTCGGCTTCGACACCGTCTGGCTCGCCGAGCACCACTTCACCGTCTACGGGCGCCTGCCCGCGCCGCTGACCTACCTGGCATGGATCGGCGCCCGGACCAGCCGAATCGGACTCGGGACGGCGGTCGTCGAGGCGCCGTACTATCACCCCCTGCGCCTCGCCGAGGACGCCGCGCTGCTCGACGTGCTGTCGGGCGGGCGGGCGCGCCTAGGCATCGGCTCCGGGGCGGCCCGGATGAAGCCGGAGGAGTTCCTGAAGTTCGGGATCCCGGTCGAGGAGAAGACGGCCCGAACGCTCGAAACGATCGAGGTGCTCCACCGCGCGTTCGCCGAGCCGAGCATCAGGTTCGAGGGCGAGTTCTTCCACTACGACGACGTCGAGCTGAACCCGCGCCCCGTCCAGAAGGCCCACGAGCTGATCTGGGTCGCCGGGAGCCAGTCGACGGTCGAGCTGGCCGGCGAGCGCGGCTACGGGCTGCTCGTGCCCCGCGTCGGCGCGACCGACGGCCACCGTGAGATCGTCCGCCGCTACCGCGAGGCGGCGAACGGGCGGCCGAGCTTCGTCTCGATGCTCCGCTTCGTCTACGTCGCCGAGACCGAGCGCGCGGCGAAGGAGCAGACCCGCCGCACGTTCGCCCGCTACGCCAAGTACGACTGCGGCGTCGACTGGGACGGCCGCACGGACACCGAGGAGTACGTCGACCTGGCCGAGCGGATGCACTTCGTGATCGGCACGCCCGACCAGGTGCACGACCAGCTCGTCGCCTGGCGCGAGGAGTTCGGCTTCGACGAGATCATGTGCCAGCTCTACGCGGCCGGCATGTCCCATGCCGACTCATTCCGCTCGCTGGAGCTGCTCGGGACGGAGGTGATGCCCCGGCTCCAGGCGGCCGAGGTCGAGGCAACTGACGCGCAGGCGGCCGGCGCCCGGGCCGGCGCATCGGTTGGGGGGACCTGATCCGACATGGCCGTCGACACCCGCCCCCACGTTGCGTCCAAGCCGCTTGCACCGGCCGTCGCCCAGGCGCCGTCGCCGCCGGCCGCCCCTGTCCGATCGGCCCGCCGGCGCCTGACCGGCCTGGCCGCCGGGCTGACCGGGTTCATCCTGCCCCTGATCTTGCTGATCGCCTGGCACCTCGCGTCCGTCTCGGGCCTGGTCAAGCCGTACCTGCTGCCGCCGCCGACGGCCGTGGCCGCCACGCTCTGGGAGCTGACGCTGAACGGCACCCTCGCCAAGCACGTCCAGGCCAGCGTGACGCGCTGGGCGATCGGGTTCGTGCTCGGCGGCGGGCTCGGGCTGCTGCTCGGCTCCTGGGTCGGGCTGTCGCGGCGCGCCGAGCGGCTGCTCGACACGTCGGTGCAGATGCTGCGGACGGTGCCGTTCCTGGCGATGGCGCCGCTGCTGATCATCTGGCTCGGCCTCGACGAGGCGCCGAAGATCACGCTGGTCGGGCTGGCGGCGTTCTTCCCGCTCTACATCA
>JALYGH010000132.1 GCA_030777205.1 Chloroflexota bacterium | reverse complement strand
GGCGAGCGCGGCTAGCCGCTCGCCCGGCTCGTCAGGGAAGAGGTACGTCAGGACGGTCGAGGCCGCACCGGCAACCGCGGCGTGCTCCGATGGGGACTCCGAGCGGCCGGGGTCGACGGGGATCAGGGGCCGGATAGTCGGCTCGGCCACCGACGGGACGCGGCGCTCGGACGCGGTCTGGGCGTCCCGAGTCGCGACGACCGCGTCGTAGATGGCGACGTGCAGCAGGGCCAAGGCGCGTCCCGCCCGCACGGGGCTGAGCGCGTGTGCCACGATCAGGTCGAGGGCCAGCTCGGTCCACGGCAGGACGGCCGGTCGCGCGTCCCACCGCGCCACCGCCGCCACCATCGTCGCGGTTCGTTCGGCCTGCAGGTGGAGCAGTTCGTCCACCTCGGCCCGGGTTGGCTCGGCAGGAGCGGCGGGGCGGAGCTCACCGGCGGACGACAACAGCCAGGTCCGCCACGTGGCAGGGCCGGGCGCCCGCGCGATTCGAGACGCAAGGGCGCGAACCGGGCGGCGCCCCCAGAGCGCGGCGGCGCCCAGCCCGTAGCCCAGCACGGCGCGGCGCGTGAGGCGGACACCGACACGGCATGGAGCAGATGCGGTCGGAGCCATCGGCTACGCTCCTGTGGGACACCGGCAGGCGCTGGCGATGCGGCGCCTCGGTCCAACAACCGAGTGGCATCACGGGGACCCTCGGGCGACGGGTCCGGAGCCGCCCTTCGGGTCCGCGGCGACCGTCGTCGCCCTGCCGAATCAGACGCAGGAAGTGCTCACTCCAGAAGCGGTCGGACGACGGGCACGGCGATGGTGACCTCACCGGCCACCATCTCGCCGGTGAACGTGGGCTGCGGGCCGAAGATTGCGTGGTTGAGCGGCGCCTGCGCCGGGTCGAAGAACACGGTGAACGCGAAGCTGTCGCCGGACGGCCCCCCGCCGTGGCCGCCGTCGACCGCCTCGATCTCGAAGAACGCCGGCTCGGTGGCCTCGCGCGAGCCCAGGCTCACGCTGCCGGTCCCCGCGTACGTGGCGCAGCCGAGCTGCCCGGTCAGCTTCGCGACCCGCGTGCCGCCCTCGCCGCGCCTGATGCTCACCAGGCCCATCTCGTTGGAGTACATCGCCATGAAGAACCGGTGGGCCTCGATGACCACCCGGCCCATCGCGTGCGTGTCCATGGCGAAGGCGGCCGGGTTGTCCTCGATGATGCACTGGGCGTAGTGGGCGTCGAAGCTGAACGACTCCCGCAGCGGCACCATCGTGCCGCCGTCCGGGCCGGGCATCTGCTTGACGTTGACGCCGCCACCGGAGACGGTCAACTGCTCGGTTTGCGCCGCGCCGGACCGGACCCCGACGACCCCCAGCCCCGTCGCGAGCCCGCCCGCGACCACGAGGAGCCGTGCGATGGCCCGGCGCCGCTGGAGCCGATCCCGCAGTGCGTCACGCATCATGCACCCCACGAATTGCACCTCAAGGCCCAACCTGGGCCGGCGCCGGCCACGGAGCTGCCTGCCCGCCGAGGTTCGGCAGGAGCAGGTCGAACACGCCTCGGACCGACGGTTGTGCGACGACCACGCCTGCTGCCTGCCCCACCTGCCGGAACGTCCCGAGCGCTCCCGTGAACCGGCCGGTGCCACCCTGGATCGCACCCACGAGGGCGGGCTGGTCGACCCCACCCTCGTTGATGATCCCGAGGATCGCGCCGTCCTCGAAGCGGAATTGGACCGAGGTCAGGCGCTGGTCCGGGGCGTCCGTCTCCGTCGAGGCGTGCGTCCACGCGCCGAAGCACTGGTATGTCCCGATCACGGTACCGCCCACATCGCCGATCGCGTAGATCGGGCCGTCCGCGTAGAACCAGTCGCCACGTTGGGGCGGCCCGCTACCGGCTCGGACCATCGACACCGACGTCGGCGTGAACTCGACCTCGAGGTGTTCCGGTCGCCAGGCCGATGGCTGGGCAAGGGCGCTCGAGGTACCGAAGGTCGCGCCGCGGGAGCCCAGGGTCAGGCCGACCCCTGCCGCGCCGGTGACGGCACCGGCGCGCAGCGCCGCCCGCCTGCTGACGCGGGCCATCCTCGTGATTGCATGTCCCTGCGCCATCTCCACCTTCCTTCTCGATGAAGCCGCTGCTGCCGCGGGAGTGTGCCCGCGCGGCGTGCGGGGTCCGCCACCTCCCGGATCGCTAGATCGGCGACCAGCTCCCCTCCCGAACAGACGTGCCGAGCCCGCCGACCGTGCAAATGGTCGAAGGGTCGGGACGATGGGCCCCGCTCGCCGCGGCCTGGAGCATGGCGTTGCTTGGCGCACCGGCCATCGCGGTCCCGCCGGCCGCGACGAGGACGTTGTTCCTTGCGCCCTCGGTTCGTGGACGGGCGCTCAATTGGGCTCACCGACGCAGATGACCTTCTCGTCGAGGGACGTGCACCAGTCGACTGAGTTCGTACGGCATGGCGTCGAATCTCCGGCAGGGCACGCGGCATCCGGTGGGCGTTCGAGGGCCACGCCGGCGACGGCCACCATCAACATCATGGCCACGCTCGCTGCGGTCGATGCGAGCGTCAGAACGGCGTGATGGCTCAGCCGGATCCGGCTCGCGCCAGACGGATAACAGCGAGCGGAGTGGACACAGGCGGCGGGGGCTGAGCGGGCTCGCTCCGAGTGTGGCGGAGGTACACTCGCGGCTCTGAGTTCCATGTGACCATCCCCTCTTCGGCGCAGGTCCGAACGAGGCGGGGCGCCTCGGCGGAACGGGCTACGTACGCCACCCAGACTACGGGGCAGCTGTGCGCGCCACCACGAAGAACCACAGGGTTAACCACGGAACGACAAAAGCGTGGGCCGTACCGTGGGTCCGTGCGCTGCCGTGGCCTCGGTGGTACGCTAGTGGCAACCCGATTACTCCGTTTCGTACGTGGCACCGTCGCGCGGAGGTAGCTGGTGACGGACCCGGTCCGGAGCGCGAGTTTTGCCATGCTGCTCCGCCAGTACAGACTCGCCGCGGGCCTCACGCAGGCCGCACTCGCCGAGCGAGCCGGGTTGGCAGAGCGGACGATTCAGGACCTCGAGCGAGGCGTCGGACGCCCACGCCGCGAGACCTTCCACCGCCTCACCGCCGCGCTACACCTCGCGCCCGACGCGCGAGCAGAGTTCGAGCGGTCGACCTCGTCACCCCGACACCGCCGAGGTCGACGGGCCGAGGGGATCCTGCCGAGCGGCAACAGTAGCCCGGGTAGCCCGGATGCGCCGGGGCTGGCGTCGGCCGCCCGGATGAACATGCCCACGCCGCTGGCGAGTTTCGTCGGCCGGGAGCGAGAGCTGGCCGACCTGGTACTGCTGATCGAGACCTGCCGCTTGCTGACGCTCACCGGGCCGGGAGGGTGCGGCAAGACCCGGCTCGCGCAGGCATTCGCGCCCCGCGTATCGTCGAAGTTCCCCGACGGCGTCTACTTCGTGTCCCTGGCGCCGCTCGCCGATCCGAGCCTGGTCGCGTCCACGGTTGCCGAGGCACTCGGGATACCGGAGACGCCCGACCGGCCGGTGACCGAGAGCCTCCGGCACGGGATCGGCGAGCGGAGGATACTGCTGATGCTCGACAACTTCGAGCACCTCCTGGCGGCCGGCCCCTGGCTCGTCGATCTGCTGGCCGCATGCGCGCACCTCGCGGCGCTCGTCACTAGCCGCGAGGTGCTGCGGCTGCGCGGGGAGCAGGTCTACCCCGTCCCCTCGCTGTCCTTGCCCGATCCCGAGGCATTGTCGCCCGGCGATGCCGGGCTCGCGTCGAGCCTGTCCGAGACGGAGGCGGTGCGGCTCTTCGTCGACCGGGCGAGGAGTGCCCGCCCGGACTTCCGACTCGACGCCGGGAATGCCGCCGCCGTCGCCGAGGTGTGCCTGCGCCTGGACGGCCTTCCGCTGGCGCTCGAGCTGGCGGCCGCGCACGTTCGCCACCTGGCGCCCCAGGCCATGCGCCGTCGACTGGAGTCCCGCTTGCGACTCCTGACCGGCGGGGCGCGCGACCTGCCCGCGCGGCAGCGGACGCTGCGTGACACGATCGCCTGGAGCTACGACCTACTCGACGACGCGGAGCGACGGCTGTTCCGCCGCCTGTCGGTCTTCGTCGGTGAATGGTCGCTGGAGGCGGCCGAGGTGGTGTGCGAGGCGAGCGGTGACCTGGGGCTCGATGTGCTGGACGGGGTGGTGTCGCTGGCCGACAAGAGCCTGCTCCGCCACGGAGCGACGCGCGATGCCGAGCCGCGCTTCGCAATGCTCGAGACGATCCGCGAGTACGGCCTCGAGCAACTCGGCGCAGCCGGCGAGGAAGCCGGAATTCGCCGTCGGCATCTTGCCTGGTATGCGGACCTCGCGGAGCGCGGCCAGACCGGGATGCACGGCCCCGACGGGGCCGACTGGACCCGTCGGCTCGCGGCCGAGGTCGACAATTTCCGAGCGGCCCTGGCCTGGAGCCTGGCCGATGCTGACCCGAGCAGCGCGCACGTCGGGCTCCGCATGGCCGGTGCGCTCTTCCAGTACTGGCTCTTCCGCGATCACGTGGTGGAAGGCCGGCGCTGGCTCGAATCGACGCTGGCGGCCGATCATGCGCGCGCCGCGGACGGCACTACCCCGACGCCACTGCCGGCGCCGCGCGTCGGCGCCTTCGGCGCGCACCCGCGAGTCGTGGCGCTCGGCGAGCTGAGCGTGCTGACGACGTACATGGGGGACATGGAGCAGTCATCCAGGCTCGCGGAGGAGGCACTCTCGCTCGCTCGCCGCGTGCAGGATCGACTCGGCGAGGCGCATGCGC
>JALYGH010000131.1 GCA_030777205.1 Chloroflexota bacterium | reverse complement strand
GGCGGCGCCGGGCATGGCCGAGCGGTCGCATGGGGGGACCGGTGGGGCATGCCCGGCGGCACGTGCCTTGCGCAAGCGTCTCGAAGGGGCGATAAGCCGGAGGCGAGACCCGCCCGGAGGTGGCTGCGATGCGCGTCGAGCTCGGTACGCACGTCCTAACGAGCGACGGCAAGGACGTCGGGAAGATCGAGAAGCTGGTCGTCGACCCGAACAGCGGCACCGTGCGGCTGGTCGTGGTCCGCAAGGGACTGCTCCTGCCGCGCGACGTCGAGATCCGAGTGGAGGAGCTGCGGCCGGGCGAGGATGGCCGCGTCCACCTGTCCTACACGGCCGAGCAAGTGGACCGCCTGCCGGAGTTCGTCGAGAGCGAGTACACCGCGCCGACGGCCGGCTACGAGTCGCCGCTCGGGTACCCTGCCGACTCGCTGGTCTGGTCAGCCGGCTACGCCCCGACCGGCGTGCCGACGGCCGGCTACACGCCGCCCCAGCCGACGCACATACCGGAGGCGCCGGACCGGGCGACGACCGCCGAGATCGAGGACTTCCAGCTCAACCGCGACCTTACCAACGCGGTCATCGAGGAGGGCGACGCGGTCCTGAGCCGGGATGGCGACAAGGTGGGCGAGGTGCACAGCGTGACGTTCGACGTGGAGACGCGGCGACCGACGCGACTGGTCGTCCGCAAGGGCTTCCTGTTCACCGAGGACGTCGAGCTGCCCTGGACGTCGATCGACGGCGTGGACGACGGCACGGTGTACCTCACGCTGTCGAAGAGCGAGGTGGAGCGCGCCGCGAGGGAGCACCGTCCCGCGAGATCCTGACCGAGGGCGATCGGACCTGGCGGCAACCCGTCGCGGCCGGCACGCTCAGCGGGGAAGGTCGAGGGTGGCGAGGGCGCCGGGGGCGACGTCGATGTTGATTGAGCGGGCTCGCGGAGCTGGAGGTGGCGAACGGTCACGTCGTAGCGGCCTGGCGGGACCGACAGCGCACCGAAGACGCCGTTCCCGTCCGTCTCGCCGGCGAGCGCGGCCGGTCCGCGAAGCTCGATCCTGGCGCCATCCAGGCCGGGGGTGCGCAGGAGCACACTACCGCCCCGAGGGTGACGCCCTCCAGGCCATGGCGGGCGGGGCGGCGCGGACGGCGAAGGGCGGCTGACTGTCGTTGGCCGGGCCTGGCTCGGTGAGGGCAGCCCAGACCTCGGCTGCCTCGTCGGGCGGGGTGGGCTCGTTGCCGGTCCCGCTGCGCGCGACGGCGTAGGAGAAGAGGGCGACGCCGGCGACGCGGGAGCCGTCCGGGCCGGGCGCGAGTGCCCGGCGGATCTGGGCAACGCTCGCGGCCGGATCGTTCAGGTAGATGGCGACGCCGGGCACGATCTGGCGGCCGTAGGCGTGGTCGCGCTGCCAGGCGACCCAGCGGTCGAACCAGTCGGGCTGGGGCGGGCGGTCCTCCCGGAAGTAGTTCATCGGCATGACGATGTCGACGATGCCCTCTTCGAGCCAGGCCCGCCAATCCTGGTAGACGACGCTATAGGCGGCCATCCGCCGCCAGTCGGCGTCGGTGCGGGGGCCGTCGCCCCAGGGGATGACGGCGGCGCTGACCTTGACGGTCGGCTTGATGCCGAGCGTGCCGAGGTAGATCTGGCGGACGAGCGCCGTGACCTGGTCGCGCCGCCACTGGGCCCAGTCCGGATCGGTCGCGGCGGGTCTGCCCTGCTTGCCGTAGCGAGCGTTGAAGCGGTCGATGCTGGTCTGGTTGTAACCCCAGGAGAGCTCGTCGGTGTGCTCGGGGTAGCGGATGTAGTCGAGGTGGATGCCGTCGATGTCGTACTCGCGGACGAGGTTCAGGGCGACGTCGACGGTATAGCGGGCGGCGTCCGGGTGGCCGGGGTCGAGGAAGTAGCCGCCGGCGTAGGCGGCACCGTCCTCGCGGCGGGTGAGCCAGTCCTCCCGGCCCGGCGCATCCGGACCATGCTGGTTGAGGACGTGGCGGGGGTCAACCGGCCGACGCTCCTGCATGCCCCAGATGGGAAGGGTGTTGATCCAGGCGTGGACGTCGAGGCGCGGTTCGCCGGCGTGGGCCCTGGTGATCAGGTAGGCGAGCGGGTCGAAGTCGGGCGCGATGGTCGGGTCCTCGACGCGCGGCTCCCCACTCCTGAGGTAGAGCGCCGTGCCGGCGCGGCGGACCTGGATGAGCAGGGTGTTGACGTTGGCGCGGCGGGCGTCGGCGAGGAGGCGATCGACCTGGGCGGGGGACTTGAACCCGTCGCGGTAGCTATCCACCCAGAGCGCGCGGACCTGACCGTCCGGCGAGCCGCCGGCCTCCGGCCCGCCGCCGTTTGGTGCGACGATCGGTCCGCCACTCGGTGCGACGAACGGCGACTCGCTACCGAAGAGCTGGGCCTGCGCGGGCGTGGGCGGCATGACGAGGAGCGCGCCGAGGGTGAGCGCGACGAACAGGACGGCCAGCGCGCGTGCCGCGGCGCGGCAGCGGGTGCCGCGCGACCGATCGAGCCACATGGATGCCGTACCTCGGTGTAGACGTGGAGCGGCCGCGCGGCGACGGCAAGCCGATTCCGCCGTGCGAGCCCGACGAGGATAACGATCGAGGCCCCGTACGGTCACGCTCAAAGCACGAAGGATGGGCGGCGCCGGGCCGGAGCGGGCCCCCAGGGCCGCGGATGAACGCACGGGGAATGGGCAACGGGACGGATCGGTCTGGGCGCTGGTGTGTGGGCGGGACGGCGCGGCGGCATAGCCCTCAATGGAACAAATGTTCTATTTCGGGCGTTCGGTGGCGCGATGCGCGGGCCGCCGAGCGCCCGCGGAGGCGTCGTGATCGCGCGAGCGAATGGACTTTCCGACGTGCCGAGCGGGCCCGATCGCGCGGGCTCGCCGGCGACGACGCTACGGCTGCGGGACAGCGCGCGCCTGCGGCGGTACCAGCGGTACCAGGACTTCTACGAGGGGCGGCACTTCGAGCGGGCGCGGCCCGGGCGGACGAGCCTGGTGCTGAACTACGCGCGGGCGATCGTCGACAAGGGCGTGGCGTACCTGCTCGGGCGGGGCGTCGGGTACAGCGTGCTGCCTTGGCGGGAGGAGGCGGCGGAGGGGCGCCGGCGCGCCGAAGCGGCCGAGCGGCTGCTGTACGACGTGTACTGGGACAACGACGTCGAGGCGGTCGACCTGCGCGTGGCGCAGAACGCGGCCGTCCTCGGCGACGGCGTCTACAAGGTGTTCTGGGACGCGCTCGAGGGGCGGATTCGCGTGCTGAGCGTGGATCCGGCGACGGTCTTCGTGAGCTGGGCGGGGGACGACCCGACGGAGCCGCGCCGAGTCGAGGTGGCGTACCGGCTGAGCGCGGCGGAGGCGGAGGAGCTGTTTGCTACCCCTCACCCGACGCCGTCGGACGGGCACAGCCGGACGTCGGCAGTACCGACGTCCTTGGGCAGTACCCACGCCCCCCTGGCCCCCTCTCCTCCAAGGGGAGACGAGGGACTGGTCGAGGTCGTGGAGCGGTGGACGACGGATGAGTTTCAGGTGCTCGTCGGGGAGCGGGTGGCGCGGAGCGGGCCAAACCCGTACGGCGCGATCCCGTTCGTCCACGTGCCGAACCTGCCGCTCGCGAACGAGACGTGGGGCGTCTCGGACCTGGTGGACGTGATCCCGATCAACCGCGAGATCGACGAGCGGGTCTCGGACCAGGCGGACATCATCCGCTTCCACGCCGACCCGCCGGTCATCTTCAAGGGCGTCAACGACCACACCGACTTGGCGGAGTGGCCAACTCCATAACCGATCATGCTGCCGATGCCTGACGCCTCACGATACGGCGCAGCGCCTTGCCGGCCGGAGTCCAGGTAATCCGAGCGTCGTAGCGGCCGACGCGGCGCCGCACGGGCAGCACGCCCTCGACGAGGATGCCGATCACCTCGCGCAACTCCGAGGTATTGGCGTCGCGGATCGCGGCTGCCCATCCTCCGGCCTCGCGCAGCACGTCGTCGAACGCCGGGAGCGTCGGCATGGCCGCAACTCCGCGCAGCCGCGCCAGCTCGGCCTCAGCGGCTTCCAGATCGGCCGTAGCCTTGTCTCGCAGGTGCTCGTAGCCCGCCTTGTCGATGGTCCCGTCAACCAGGAGCACCGCCGCGTCCGTGAGCCGCTTCCGTGCCCTGGCTACCTCGCCCTCCAATGCTTGGACGGTGCGGTGGATTCGCGCCGTGTCGCCGGATGGCTGTCGGAGAGCCTCCCACTCGCGCCGCAACCCTTCACGCAGTATGGGGTCGCTTGACGCCACTATGGGCACCACGGCGCCGATCTCGGCGAGCACGATTGCCTCTACGGGCGCTGCCATGCAGTCACCGCCGCAGGCTGGCACCTTCCGCTCGCAGCGACAACGCGGGGACCGGCTATTGCCCCGCCAGCCGCACATCCGCCCGCCACATAGCGGGCAGCGAATCAGGCCGGTGAGCAGGTAGACGCCGCTGGCCTGGCGGGGCATGCGTACGTGGCCATTGATTCGTTCATGAACTCTGGCCCACGTGCGGTCGTCGACGATCGCCGGCCAGCGCTGCGGCTGATCGGCCAGGACATCGCCACCATCCGGCCGCTCGCGCCTACCGACGTACACCGGCATGCGGAGCGCCTTCTGCACGGCGGTATGGCCGAGCGTTCGTCCGCCGCACGCCCCATCCGGCAGGGTCGCGACCCAGCGCATGGCGCTCCTGACCGTTGCGCCGCCGGCCACCATCTGGAAGAGATACTTAACGTGCGGGGCGGTCTCGGGGTCAACGTCGAGCACGGACTTCGGCGCGCCCTGGCGCCGCTCGTCGTCCGTTGCGGGTCGCCAGCGATACCCCCATGGGCACGTCCCCACCGGACGCCAACCACTTGCGGCGATGTGCTGACGGGCGGCCGAAACGCGCTCCCCGAGTACGCGCACCTCCTCCTCAGCGACACTCCCGAGGATGTTGGCGACCAAGTCGGATACCTCGCCACCTTCTCGAACGGAATGGACCGGCACGCCGAGCCGCTTCAGCTCTTCGCGGCAACGGACACGCTCCAACAGACGACGGCCGAGCCGATCAAGTCGTGCGACGACTACGGCCACTGAAGTGCCCGCCGCGCGCAGCCGGCGAGTGTCGGCCATGAGCGCCTGATACCGTGGGCGATCGTCGCGCGTGCCGGCGAGTACGACTTGGTACTCGGCCCCGAGCACCCAGCTATGGGCGGCCGCGTACTGCCGACACGCAGCAAGTTGGGCATCCAGGCTTACGCCCTCACGCGCTTGCTCGTCGCTTGAAACCCGCCTGTAGATCAAAGCCGTCACCAGAGAGGTATCAGGTGGCCCTTTCGTCCGCGCCATTTCAGCCTCCCTTCGCTGCCTGCTCGCGCTTCCGCGCCCGCCATGCTCGGGTGCTGCACCGTTTGGAGCAGTACGTGCGTGGCCGTCGTCCGGCCTTGACCGTCTCGAACGGCGCCCCACACACGGCGCAGGTCCCCCGTATCGCCGGGCGCAGCGCCGCCAATGCGCGCCCGGCTGTAGAGCGTGCTTCGTCCGACCCAGACATCACCTACCTCCGGATATCCGCATCGTAACTAATTCGATTTGGAAACAACAAGTGGTCTTAAGAACGAAGGCAGCGCCGAGCAACCTAAGTGGACGGGGCGCTCATCGAGCCCGTGCTTGGCAGTCACTCTGCTAGGCTCGATGCTGTCGTCCGCCTCCGGCTCTAGCAGGGAGCCAAGGTGCCGCGAAGCGTATTC
>JALYGH010000130.1 GCA_030777205.1 Chloroflexota bacterium | reverse complement strand
TCCCGGCAAGCTGGCCTGTCGCCAGCGCCCGGGCGAACGCGCCACTCCGCCCCATCCAGAACAGCTCGTCGGTCGTCACGAACCGGTCGGTCTCCAGGAGCCGCGGCGGCAGGCCGACGAGCAGGATGACGAAGACCAGGACGAGCGCTTGTCCGGCGACGCGCGTGGCGCGCTGTCGCTCGCGGCACTCGCTAGCCCGTATAGGCCCCGGGCTAGCGAGCGCCGACGCGGACATCGCGTTCTGTCACCACAAGAAGGGTTCTCGCTCTCCTCGGTGCTGCATCGCCGCGCGGGATGGCTACAGCACCAGCAGCCCGCGCACGTCGACGCGGCGGTCCAGGCCCACCACGGCGTCGCGCAGCTCGGCGGCACGCGCTTCATACACCGTGCCGTCGAGCATCATCGAGAACTTGGCCGCCAGCTCCGCCTGGGTCAGCGGGTTCTCCGGGTCGCCCTTCGGCGTCGCGACGAGCGTCTCCACGGTGCGGCCGTCGCGGAGGACGAGCCGCAGGCGGGACGGGAACTCGCGCGGGTAGCGAGCATCAAGGGCCGGGTCGAGCCGGACCGTCATCCGCTGCATCAGCTCGCGCGCGGCCGGCTGCTTGATGCGCTCGTCGGTGAAGTCGCCGAGGCGGACCGCCCCATCGAGGAGCGCCCACGCCACGCAGTACTGGACGCTGAACTTGGCCGCGTACAGGTGGGCCGGCGCCGGGTTGTCGGTCAGGTCGATCATCGAGCGGTAGGCGTCGATCTCGCCGCGCTCGACGTCGTCGGCCGTCAGCCCGTGCTCGCGGCGCAGCTCGAGGGCCGCGTCGATCGCCGAGTGGGTGTGGCGGCAGGACGGGTACGGCTTGATCGAGACGCCCGGGAGCTTCCAGCCCTCGCCGAGGCCACGCGTGACGGCCGCCGGATCGCCATCCGGGGCCGTGGCGGCGAAGAAGCCCTGGCGCCCCTCGAGGATGCGGCGGGCTCCGGTGAAGCCGAGCCGGGCCAGCTCGGCGGCGAGGACGCCGTTCGCGGCCGCCCGCCCGGTGTGGAGGTGCTTCGACATCGCGCCGTCGGCGATGAACTCCCAGAGCCCGCCGGCCTGCGTCCCGGCGCTGCCGAGTGCCCAGGCCATCCGCCGCTCGTCCAGGCCGAGCAGCCACCCGGCCGCCGCGGCCGCGCCGAACACGCCGCACGTCGAGGTGTTGTGCCAGTGGAAGTAGTGCGTCTTGCCGACGGCCTCGCCGATCCTGATCGCCACCTCGTAGCCCAGGACGACCGCCGCGAGGAGATCCCGCCCGCTCGCGCCGGTCCGCTCGGCGACGGCGAGCGCGGCCGGCACGACGACGGCCGCCGGATGGATCACCGACGCGCGGTCGACGTCGTCCATCTCGACGATGTGCGAGACGCCGCCGTTGTGGAGCGCCGCCACCTGGGTCGACCGCCCCTCCGCCAGCCCGAGGCAGCTCACGGTCCCGGCCGGCTGCTCCGCGGTGTGCTCGGTCAGGATGCGGCCGGGCGGCGTGTCGAGGCCGGCGATCGCGCACCCGAGCCAGTCGAGGACCCACCAGGCGGCGTTCTCGCGGACCACGTCCGGGATGTCGGTCGCACGCGTCGAGCAGACGAGGGCGGCGAGCCGCTCGGTGAGCGTGCGGTCGATCGGCGGACCGGTGGCTGCGTCGGGCGCGCGGGTCTCGACAGTCATCGTGTTGCCTCCCTTGGTCCTCTTCGCACGGCCAGGTCTTTTCGGATGACACGGTTGATGGTAGAGTCCTCGTCAACCCACCGCGGCCGCGAGAAGCCGTGCACCGTTGCCGCTTCCTCGTCGCCGGCTCGCGCCGGTGCGATTGTCGCGTCCGGCGCGGGTTGACCGTTGCATTGTCAACGCTTGACAGGCTGGGCGAAGAGTCATAGACTCGGAGCTAGGACGGGCGCACGAGGCCGCGGCCAGCGACCAGCGCGCGCAGCTTAGGGCGTGGGGGTGGTCGTGCCAGGCACTCGGCTCAGCAGCACGTCGGCGGCGGCGCCTCCCCGCTGCCGCTTCGACGCCCGTCACCCGCACCCGTCCGTGCCGTCGCCCGCGCGATGCGCATGTGGTCGTGTCCGCGCCACTCGCGCGCACCTGCCCGTGCCGGTCTTCCCTCGATTGAAGGCCTCCCGCCCTTCGATCTGGTCGCCCCATGATGGCGCGACGTCCACGATCATCGGGCGATTCTATACCACAAGGCATCGGAGCATCGCAGCGAGCCAATCCTCGCGCGCTCGTCGCCCATCATGTAAGGAGTGTTCATTCCGCATGATTGTCCGTCTGGTGGAGACGATGGCCGTCGTCCCCAAGCTGGCCGAACCTCCAACGACCCTGCCCCTCCACGCCCGGCCGAGTCGATCGGCGTCCGCTCACGGACGGTTCGCGGGGTAGGAGAAGTCGGATGTTTCGCGCCATTACACATCGTCGTGTTGCGGAGAGCCGACAGACGCGGCTATTATGTAAACAGGCGCCAGTCTTCACGTGTCGTGGTACCGCCGCCGGGCGACGTGGCCGCCTCCCGCAACGATGCGGCCGCGCTCGCCTCGAGTACTAGAAACGCGAGCGATGATCATCGACGACCGTTTGCTGAACGACGCGGGTGCGTCGAACCACCGCGAAGGTTTCGGGACCGACTCGATCGGGTCGGAGCTGTCCGAGCTGGATCAGCTCGCCGAGGAGGCCGGGGCCGAACCGGTCGCGCCCGTGTCGAGCGCCGACACCACCGACTCCGCGATCGATTCGCCGCTCGGCATTTACTTTCGGGACATCGCGCGGATCCCCCTCCTGACCGCCCAGCAGGAGGTGACCCTCGCGAAAGCGCTCGAAGCCGGCGAGCTGGCCCGAGCGCAGCTCGCCGAGGGCGTGTCGGACGACCCGGCCGAGCGGACGCGACTGGAAGACACGGTGCGCGAGGGCGACGCGGCCCGCCAGACGCTCATGGAGTCGAACCTCCGCCTGGTCGTCTCGGTCGCGCGGCGCTACCTCGGTCGCGGCCTGCCCTTCTCCGATCTGATCCAGGAGGGCAGCCTGGGCCTGTCGCGGGCGGTCGAGAAGTTCGACTACCGCCGTGGCTTCAAGTTCAGCACCTACGCCTACTGGTGGATCCGCCAGGCCGTCACGCGCGCCATCGCCAATCAGAGTCGCACGATCCGCGTCCCGGTCCACATGATCGACCAGATCGGCCACGTCTACAGCGAGTACCAGAAGCTGCAGCAGAAGCTCGGGCACGACCCGAAGGTCGAGGACGTGGCCGAGGCGATGCAGATCCCGGTCGAGAAGGTCCGCGAGGCGTTCCGCGCCTCCGCGAACCCGATCTCCCTCGAGACGCCGGTCGGCAGCGACGAGGAGAACACCCTCGGTGACCTCCTCTCGACCCAGGGCGAGGAGGCCCCATCCGACGTGGCCGAGCGGACGTTGCTGAGCGACTACCTCGACGCCGCCCTCGAAGACCTGACCCCCCGCGAGCGGATGGTGCTCCGAATGCGGTTCGGCATCTCCGACCAGCGCCCGCGAACGCTCGGGGAGATCGGGCAGGTGATCGGCGTGAGCCGCGAGCGCGTCCGCCAGCTCGAGGCCGAGGCGATCGCCAAGCTCCGACAACCCAACCTGCGGCTGCAGCTCGCCGAGTATCTCGAGTAGCCCCCCGCCAGCTTGGCAGTCGCGGGCCAGGTCCGAGCCTTGCGGACCTGGCCCCGTTCGCATTCTCCGGCACCGCACATGCTTCGGGCCGTTCGCGTTGTCCGCGCACTCGTTTCGTCCACCCATTCGCCCAACTCACCTCCTCATCCAACCCACCTGCTCGCCGAGTCGGGCGTTCTGAACCATCGGCATGCACGACATCGACCCCGAGACCCTCGAGCGCATCCTCGATGGCCGCATCTGCAACCTGATCCGCCGCGGCGACGACGGCTCGCTCACCATATCCGCCGATAAGTGGCGCCTGGCCGAGCGCACGCCGACGACGCTGACGTTCGTCGCCGAGCCGCCAGCGCCGGCCGACGTCCCGCCGCTGATGATCGAGCTCGCCGATGTCGACCGGTTGGCCTGGGATCGCCTCCCCAAGCAGCAGACCCGTTCCCAGGTTCGCGTCTACCTGCACAACGGCGATGTGGTGACGTTCAGCGGCGCGCTCGCCGACCCGTCCGAGTCCACCGAGTCGTAGGCGAGCCCGCACGCCCACGCGTTCTTCGAGGCTGCTGCCTGAGCCTGCGATTCGGCCCGGCAGCGGGCGCGCTAGGTACCCGATTCCTTGTACCGGCGCCGCCTGCCGGCTACACTCGCCCAGCGCATCATCGCGAGCCGAGTGGCATGACCTGGGCGCGTTCGCCCGTCGCCGCGTCGGCACTCGGAACGCCCAGTTGCCTACTCGTGTCGGGTGCTGGTCGGATGCAGCGGGAGGTGACGCGGGCGGCACACTCGAATTGACGTCGAGACGACCGTTGCGAGCGCGCCGCCCGAGGACGGCCGGGGCGCCGCGTAGCCGGCGGCGACGGCGCCGCCGCGGTTCGGAGATCCCACATGGCGAAGATGCCCGCTCTCTCACGACGAGCCTTCCTGAAGGGGACGGTCGGCGCGGTCGGCCTCGGCCTGCTGAGCGCCTGCGCCCCCCAGAGCCCGGCCC
>JALYGH010000129.1 GCA_030777205.1 Chloroflexota bacterium | reverse complement strand
GGTCCGGACCGCGACCTCGTCGCCTACGGGTTCCCCTCGCGGGAGATCGAGAGCCCGGACCTGCCGCCGCTGAACGCCCCGAGCTACGCGGCCCTATTCCTGGCCGGCGAAGTGGCGGCCGGCGCGGCCGTCCACGGCCTGCTCGCCGCCGAGCAGACCGGGCGCGGCACTCACCTGGACGTCTCCCAGCAGGAAACCGTGGCAGCGGAGAACCAGTCCCAGCACAGCGCTACCGAGCGGGAGGCCCACGAGCGTGGCGGCTACGATGGCAGCGCGGGCGGCCTGCGTCGCCAGGTCACCACGACGTCGTCGAACGCGACGGTCGCCCTCCTGCCGTGCCGCGACGGCTGGGTGGCCATCTCGCCGCGCGAGGAGCACCAGTGGACGCGCTGGCTCGAGGTGATGGGCGGCCCGGAGTGGGCCGCCGACCCGCGCTTCGCCGATCGGAAGGCCCGCCAGCAGCACTGGCAGGCGCTCTACCCGCTGCTGACAGCCTGGAGCCGCCAGCAGTCGAAGCGTGAGATATTCGCGGCGGCCCAGGCGCGCCGGGTAGCCTGCTACCCGCTCGGCACGGCAACCGACCTGCTGGAGTCGGCGCAGTTCGCCGCGCGCGGCTTCTTCGTCGAGCAGCCGCACCCGGAGCTCGGGCCGCTGACCTTCCCGGGCGTCCCCTACGACCTCTCGGACACGGAGCGCCCGCGCCCGGGGCCCGCCCCGCGCCTCGGCCAGCACAACCGGGCGGTCTACGGCGACCTGCTCGGCTACGACGCGGCGCGCATCGCCGAGGCAACGGGCGTTACGGGCTCCGCGGGGCATTCCCTCGCCCCCGAACCCTCTCCCGCACGAGGGGAGGGACGACGCCGGCGTGAGGGTCTCCAACACATGGGCGGGAGGCCCACGGCCGACGATGCCGCCATACGCCCGCTGCGCGGGGTCCGGATCGTCGACTTCTCCTGGGTCATGGCCGGCCCGATCTGCACCAAGTACCTGGCGGCGATGGGCGCGGACGTCATCAAGATCGAGTCGAACGCGCGCCCGGACCTCTCGCACCGCGACGTCTCCTGGGAGGAGCTGAACGTCAGCAAGCGCAGCATCACCCTCAACCTGAAGGAGGAGCGGGCGCGCGACCTCGTGCGGCGGCTGATCGCCGTGAGCGACGTCGTCGTGGAGAATTTCTCGACCGGCGTCATGGAGCGGCTCGGCCTCGGCTACCCGGCCCTGCGCGAGCTGAACCCGCGGATCATCATGGCCTCGGCGTCCGGCTTCGGGCGAACCGGTCCGGACCGCGACCTCGTCGCCTACGGGTCGCTCCTGCAATGCTACACCGGCTGGGCCAGCCTGTCGGCCTACCCCGGCCGGGCCCCGACCTCGGTCGGCGGCATCTGGACCGATCCCCTGACCGCCTGCCTGGAGGCGTTCCTGATCCTCGCCGCGATCCGGAAGCAGCGGCGGACCGGCGTCGGCTGCTACTACGACCTGTCGATGTCCGAGACGATGATCGCGGCGCTGCCGGAGCCGATCCTGGCCTGGAGCATGAACCGCGAGCTCGTCGAGCCGCGCGGCAACCGCGACCCGCTCCACGCACCCCAGGGCTGCTACCCGGCCACCAGCGACGACCGCTGGGTGGCGCTCAGCGTCCGCAGCGACGCCGAGTGGGCGGCGCTCTGTGACCTGATGGGCCGGCCCGACCTCCGGGCAGACCCGTCCCTTGCCACTGCGGACGGTCGCCGTGCCCGCCACGACGAGCTGGATGTAGCCATCGCGGCCTGGACGCGGTCGCGGCCGGCCATCGAGACGGCGGAGAGGCTCCAGGCGGTCGGCATCGCCGCCACGCCGACCCTGACCGCCGCCGACGTCCTGACCGACGAGCACCTCGCCGCGCGCTCATTCGTCAGCGTCGTCGAGCGGCTGGCGGGCGGCACGCGGCACACCCTCGGGGCGCCGTGGATGATCGACGGCGCGCGGCCCAATAGCTTCCGTCGAGCGCCCCGCGTCGGCGAGGACAACGGGTACGTATTCAAGGAGCTGCTCGGCCTCGGCGACGCCGAGTACGAACGGCTGGTGAGCGAGCAGGTCATCTACTGATGTCCAGGTCGGCGTACTGGTGTCTATGTTCGTGCCGAAGCAAACGCCTTGTCGGTGGACGGCGGCACCCTCGCGGACGCTCGGCTCATCACCATCACCGGGTGGCAATGCCCCCTCGTGCTGGTCTGTCATCCCCTCGTGCTGGTCTATCATCCCGGGGAGCTCCCCTGTCTGTCATCCCGAGCGTAGCGAGGGATCTCATGCTGGCCAGTGGCCGGGTTGCGGAGCGTGAGATCCCTCGTCGCTGCGCTCCTCGGGATGACAGCCCTGTGGCAGGCAGCACCGCGACGCCACGGCAACGTACTGACCATGCTGAACCGACGGCAGTGAGCTGGCAGCAGCGAGTCATGACGCCTGAAGGAGTGAGCGAATGAGCGACACGACCGAGGCGCAGTACGTCACGTTCGAGCGGACGGGGTCGATCGGCCGGGTCACCCTGAATCGGCCGGAGAAGCTGAACGCGATCAACCACGAGGTCGGCCTGGAGCTGTACCGGGCGTTCGCGCGCTGCGAGGACGACCCGAGCCTGCGCGCGATCATCTTGTCCGGCGCCGGACGCGCGTTCTGCGCCGGCGACGAGCTCGGGCGCGAGCGGACCCCGGACGAGGAGCTGTCGCTGCGCCGGCGCGGTCCGATCCGCCACTACGTGCAGGGGCCCGGGCGCTGGACGAGCACGGTCCGGCTGATGCGCAACCTGCCGCAGCCGGTCGTCGTGAAGATCCAGGGGTACGCCTACGGCGCCGGCTTCAACCTGGCCCTCGGCGCCGACTTCCGGATCATGGCCAGCGACGCGCGGCTGGCGACCCCGTTCATCAAGCGCGGCCTGGCGACCGGCACGAACTTGCTCCAGCAGTACGTCGGCATCGGCAAGGCGATCGAGATGACGCTGCTCGGCGAGCCGGTTGGCGCCGAGGAGGCGCTGCGCCTCGGCCTGGTCACGCGGGTCGTCGATCCGTCCGAGCTGGACGCAACGGTCGAGGAGTGGGCCGAGCGGCTGGCCGCCGGTCCGAGCGCGGCGATCGGGCTGACCAAGGCGGCCGTCTACCGTGGCTGGGACCAGGAACCGGACGGGGCGTACTGGCAGCAGGGGTCGGCCGTGGCACAGGGCCGGGATCTGGAGGACTTCGCCGAGGGCGTCGCGGCCTTCAAGGAGAAGCGCCCGCCCAACTTCACCGGCCGGTAGCCTCGTGCGCGGCGACGCGTGCCCGAGCAATCCTTGACCCGTGCGCCGGCGCCACACCGGGATCCATCCCCAAGGCCCGCCGGCATGCCGTTACTCGTGCCGTGTCCCGAGCCCCGGGATGGTGGAGGCGCGCTGCCGACCGGCTAGCTCTCTCCCGCAAGCGGGGTCAATTTGGGGGGCGGACCACGTCGACGGGCCTCGCCGGGCGCCGCCACCCCTCGCCGGGCACGGGTGTTTATAAAATATTGCGGAGGAGGTAGTGG
>JALYGH010000128.1 GCA_030777205.1 Chloroflexota bacterium | reverse complement strand
GCCGCGCTCCTGGGCGCGCCGGCGGCCTTACCTGCCGAGCAGGGCGTTGTCATTGCGCCGGACCGGGCCGGGCTCGGGACCAACGCGCTCGTCCTGGCCCCGCCCGCCGGCCTGTCGCCCCGCTTCGGCGTCGACAGCTTCCGCGCCCACCTCACGGCGGCGGTCGAGCGCCGACTCCCGTATCAGATCGTGGAGCGTCCCGGCCTGGCGCTGGACCTCGACACGCCCGACGACATCGCCCGGCTCCTCGCATCACCCTCGTCCGGACGGACCGTCGTGCTCGCCCGCTCGCTGCAATTCGACGAGCGGCTCGGGATGGCTGCCAACAGATAGCGGTCGCCAAGGATCGACTTCCCGCTCGGCTGCCCTGGCCGTCTTCGTCGCCTCCCGCGAACATGGCCCCTGGCACTTTCATCATCCGTGGTGCCCCAGCAGGGGCAGGCGTACCTCGGGTACGGATGGGAGCATCACGTCGCTGGCGAACGGTGTGCAGAAGGGAAGTCGTTCTGTGACACCCCGTCGGTGCCCGCGGCCGATGTGCTCAGGCGCGGAGGGCGACGATCCGGTCGAGGGCGGGCCGCTCGCGCTCCGGCGGCGCCTTAGCGGCGTAGCCGATCGTGATCAGCGCGTGTGGGATCAACGTCCGGTCCAGTCCGATGGCGTCGCGCACGACCTCCGGGCAGAAGACTGGGGCGCACATCCAGCAGCTCGCGAGCCCGTTCGCGTGCGCGGCCAGCATGACGTTCTGGAGGGCCGCGCCGAGGCTGTGCGCGGCCATGAACTCCTCGGCCCGCTGGCGGGCCGGGTCGGGGTAGGTGTCGAGCGGCTCCAGGTAAAGGCAGCCGATGAGGACGACCGGCGCCCCGATCAGCCGCCGGTGCGACTTCGCCACCTCGGCCTCGATCTGGTCGGGCGGCACGCCGTCGCCAGAAAGGTCGGCTCGCCAGCGCTCGCCCATCGCCCGGGCGAGCCGCTCCTTCGCCTCTGCGCCGACCAGTACGGCGAAGCGCCACGGGACCGAGTGGTGCGGCGATGGCGCGTGACGGGCGGCGTCGAGGACGCGCTCCAGCAGGTCGGGCGGCACCGGCCGGTCCTCGTACGAGCGGATCGAGCGGCGACCGCGCAGCACGGCATCGAGTGCACCGGCCGGGCCTGTCGAGGCAATCGCGTTCACCGCGAGCCCTCCGTCAGGGCATCCAGGCCGGGCTGGATCACGACCTTGAGGGCCTCGGCGCGGTTCGCGTTGACGTATTCGAGGGCCTCGGGGGCGCGCCCGACGTCGAAGCGGTGGGTGATGAACGGCTCGAGGTCCAGGTCGCCGCGGCCGAGGAGCGAGATCGCCTCGTTGAAGTCCTCGCCGTAGATCCGCGAGGCGATCAGCGACACCTCCAGCGCGCGGAACGCGACGTAGTCGAACTCCAGCCGCGACTCGTGCGGCCCGGCAACGATGGCGATCATCCCGCCGGGCGCGGCCAGCCCGATCGCCTGATCGAGCGTCTCGGAGCTGCCGACCATGTCGAGGATGATGTCGTACGGCCCGCCGCGCTCCAGCCCGGCCTTGATGACGTCCTCGCTCCGGGTGTCGCCTACCTGGGCCCCGAACCGCCGCGCCAGCTCCAGCTTGCGATCCTGCCGGCCGGTCGCATAGACGCTGGTCGCGCCGAGCAGGCGGGCGACCTGGATCGCGAGCAGCCCCAGTGTGCCGGCGCCGATGATCGCCACGGCCGCGCCGCGCACCGAGCCGGCCAGCCCGAAGGCGTGGGTCACGACGGCGATCGGCTCGGTCAGCACCCCCTGGTCGGGCGTGATGCCCGGCGGCAGCGGCCGGGCGTGGTCCTGGCGCACGACCATCTCCTCGGCCCAGCCGCCCGGGAAATCGCCGCCGTACATCTTGAACTGCTGGCAGCGGTTGTACATGCCCCGCGCACACTGCTTACAGGATCCGCACCCGCGAATCGGGCGCACCGCGACCAGCGTGCCGGGCAGCAGCCGCTCGACCTCGGCACCGATCTCGGTCACGGTGGCGCAGACCTCGTGGCCCTTGACGCTCGGGATATGCGGGGTCGGCCAGTCGCCGCGCCAGGCCGCGACGTCCGAGCCGCAGACGCCGGCGCGCTCGACGTGGAGCCGCACCTCGTCCGGCGCGAGCGGGGCAGACGGTAGGTCGACAACCTCCAGCCGCCTCGGACCGTGAAACACGACACCGCGCATGGACTCTCCTCGCAAACCATGACCTACTGCTGGACAACGATGGTCGTTGACGGGAGCGCCGTCGCGGTGATGCCCTCCGGCCCCTCACCTGCGGCGGGATCGTAGCCCCGGAAGTGTAGCCGAGGCCGCTACAATCGCCGTGTGACCGCCGCCACGCCCTCCGTCGCCCGCGCCATCCAAGAGCGCTTCGGGCTCACGCCCCGGCCGGCCCAGCTCGCGCTCGTCGAGCGCATCCTGGCCGGCCAGTCGGCGCTGGGCATCATGCCGACCGGTTCCGGCAAGAGCCTGACGTACCAGGCCGCCGCCGCGCTGCTGCCCGGCACGGTCGTCGTCGTCTCGCCGCTCATCTCACTCATGCGCGACCAGGTCGAGAAGACCCGCTCGCTGCTCCGGACGGCGCGCCTCGATTCGACCCTCGACCGGGCCGAGGCGAACGACGTCTTGCGGGCGATCGGGCGCGGCGAGCTCGATCTGCTCTACGTGGCGCCCGAGAGGCTGGCGAACGAGCGGTTCCAAGCCGCGCTCACCCGCACCAACGTGGCGGTGCTGGCGATAGACGAGGCCCACTGCATCAGCGCCTGGGGCCACGACTTCCGCCCCGACTACTTGCGGCTGCCGCTGCTCCGCGCGGAGATCGGCAACCCGCCGGTGCTGGCATTGACGGCCACCGCGCCGCCGACCGTCCAGGCCGACATCCGGGCGACGCTCGGCATTCCGGACGAGGGCACCGTCAACACCGGCGCCCGCCGGCCGAACCTGGCGCTGCGGGTCGAGGTGCCGGCCGACCGGGAGGCGCGCCTGCTCGAACTCGTGCAGGAGGCGCCGGACGCCCCGACGATCGTCTACGCCCTGCGCCAGGCCGACACCGAGCGGATCGCCGGCTGGCTCGCCGAGCGCGGCATCCGGGCGCGGGCCTACCACGCCGGGCTGGAGGCCGAGGAGCGCGCCGTCGTCCAGGACGGCTTCCTGGCCGACGAGGTCGCCTGCGTCGTGGCGACGATCGCCTTCGGGATGGGCGTCGACAAGCCGAACGTCCGCCGGGTGATACACGTCCACGCGCCGCGCAGCCTCGAGGGGTATGTCCAGGAAGTCGGGCGCGCCGGGCGCGACGGGCAACCCGCCGTCGCCGTCCTGCTCTACGACGAGGATGACCGGGCCGCCCTGGCCAATTTCGTCGACGCCAAGGCGCCGACCGACGAGCAGGTGCGCGGCGCGCTGAACATGGCGTTCACCAGCCGCGAGTCGGACGACGTGCTGGCGTTCAGCCCCTACGCGGTCGGCGACCAGCACGACCTCGACCCGACGGCCGTCCGCACCCTGTTCGCCCGACTGGAGCTGCGTGGGGTCGTCCGGGCCCTGACGCCGGCCTTCGACACGTATCAGGTGCCGCGCGACCATAACCCGTCCGCCCTGGCGGGCGTGCTCGGCCCGGCGGACGCCGAGCTCTGGGCGCGGCTGATCGCCAATGGCAAGGCCGGCCGGATCTGGACGACGTTCAGCGTCCGCGAGACGGCGCGGGCCACCGGCCTGCCGGCCGAGGCGCTCCTGGGCGTCGTTCGGCGCGTCGAGGAGGAGGGGCTGGCCGAGCTGAGGACGTCGGGCGTGCTCCACCGCTACCGCGTCTTGCGCCGCCCCGACCGCGCCACCGACACGCCGTACCTGCTCGGCTCGGTCCACGACGCGATCGTCGCCGAGCACCGTCGCGCGGCGGCCGTGCGCGGGTACGTGCTGGAGCCCATCTGTCGGCAGTCGCACGCGCTGGCCTACCTGGGCGACGCCGACACGTCGCCGTGCGGCATCTGCGACCTGTGCCGCGGCGTCGCGCCGATCGCGCCCGAGCAGGCCGCCCCGAGCGACTGGCGCGCGGGCTTCGACCCCCGAGTGATCCGCTCGATGGCTGAGATCGGCGCGGACCCGGTCGGAATCGCCCGCGCGCTCTGCCAGGTGACATCGCCGCGCTCGCGGGCGTACCGCAAGCACCCGGCCTGGGGGCTTCTCGAACGAGCGCCGTACGCCGAGGTGCTGGCCCTCGTCGAGGCCGAGCTGAATCGGTAGCGGTCGGGCAACCCGCGGTGGATCGGTTCCCAGGGCCGGCGGGCAGAAGGCGAGAGACTTCCGCGACCCTGGGGTGAGGAGGAGGCAGGCGCCGTGATCGTCAGGCGACTTCCCCAGAACCCGATCATCCGCCCGAACATGGATCCTCGCATGGGCGACAACGTCAACGGCCCGTCGCTGATCCGAGTGCCGGACTGGATCGAGCGCCCGCTCGGACGGTACTACCTGTACTTCGCCCACCACGATGGGCGCTACATCCGGCTGGCGTATGCCGACGACCTGCACGGTCCCTGGCGAACCTACGAGCCGGGCGTCCTGCCGCTGGCGCGGTCGCATTTCGCCGGGCACATCGCCTCGCCGGACGTCCACGTCGACGAGGAACGCCGCCAGCTTCGCCTGTACTACCACGGCGCCGACGAGCCGAGCCGGGTCGGCGGCAACCAGTTCAGCCGCGTCGCGCTCTCGAGCGACGGCCTCGACTTCGAGGCGCGGGCCGAGAACCTGGGCCGGCCCTACATGCGCGTGTTCCGCCGGAAGGACTGGTACTACGCCCTGGCGATGCCGGGCGTGCTGTACCGCTCGCGCGACGGCCTGACCGGATTCGAGGAAGGCCCGACCCTCTTCCCCTCGACGATGCGGCACTCGGCGCTGAAGCTGGATGGCGACCGCCTGTCGGTCTTCTTCACCAGCGTCGGCGACTGCCCCGAGCGAATCCTGCTCTCGACCATCGACCTCTCGGGCGACTGGCTCGTGTGGCGGGCGAGCGACCCGCTGCCGGTGCTCGAACCGGAGCTGGAGTACGAAGGCGGCCAGCTGGTGCTCGAGCCCTCGCGCCGTGGCCTGGTGATGGGACCGGTGCGCCAGCTTCGCGACCCGGCCATCTACCGCGAGGATGGGCGGACGTACCCGCTGTACTCCGTGGTCGGCGAGTACGGCATTGCCATCGGGGAGCTGCTGGAGGATTGAGCGGCTCGGCGAAGATCAGCACGCCGCCGAGGGCCGACAGCACACTCTGTAGGCTGCCGAGCGCATTCGCCCCGGCCGCCGCCAGGAGCGTCGACGGCCGCTCGCCGACCTCCTCGAGAGCTCGGAGTTGTAGTCGAGGATCCGGGTTGGCCGCGGTGCGCCCAGGAGCCGGTCGCCACCGGACGCGCCCGTCGGCGTGGTGCGGGACGGTGCCTCGGATGCGGACGTAACTTATCCGGGGCCCAGAAAGGGATAGGCATGACCGAGCTGCCGATCGCGGCGTTCTTCGAGCTCGAGGGCTGGGAGGAGCCGCACCTCCGCGAGCGCCTGCCGGACGTCGACGTGCGTGGCACGCGCGACCGCCTCGAGCCCGGCAGCGTGGACCTGGCCCGCGACGCCGCGATCGTGGCCGTCTTCATCAACTCGCGCGTCCGCGCCGAGGTTATCGCCGAGCTGCCAACGCTGCGGATGGTGGCCGCCCGCTCGACCGGCTTCGACCACATCGACCTCGACAGTTCCCGGGCGCGCGGGATTACTGTGGCGAATGTCCCCGTTTACGGCGAGAACACGGTAGCCGAGCATACGTTCGCCCTGATCCTCGCACTGTCGCGCAACATCCACCGAGCGTACGTCCGCACGGCCGTCGGCAATTACTCCCTGGGTGGGCTGCGCGGCTTCGACCTGAAGGGCAAGCGGCTCGGCGTAATCGGCGCCGGCAGCATCGGCCTGCACGTCGTGCGGATGGCGCGCGGGTTCGACATGGACGTGGTCGTCGCGGACATTCGCCAGACGCGCATCCTGGCGGAGGTGCTCGGCTTCCGCTACGTCGACCTCGACGAGCTGCTGACGACCGCGGACGTGATCAGCCTGCACCTTCCATACAGCCCGGCCGTTCACCACCTGATCAACCGTGAGCGGCTGGCGAAAGTGAAGCGCGGCGCCCTGCTGATCAACACGGCCCGCGGCGCGCTCGTCGACACCGAGGCGCTGCTGTGGGCGCTGGACGAGCGCATCCTCGGCGGGGCGGGGCTGGACGTGTTCGAGGGCGAGGACGTGATGGAGCGCGAGGAGGCGCTGCTGGCCCAAGCGGGCGCCGAGGAGCAGCTCCGGGCCGCCATGCGCGTGCACCTGCTCCAGCGGCGGGAGAACGTCGTGCTGACGCCGCACATCGCGTTCAACAACCACGAGGCGGTCCGCCGCATCCTCGACACGACGATCGAGAACATCCAGGGCTTCCTGCGCGGTCGGCCCCAGAACGTCGTGAGTTGACGTCGTCCTGGCCTCCAGTTTGCAGGGCAGTGAGCGCCGGAACACCGATCGGGCCGGAATATCGCTCAGGCGCGATCGGTTGCTCGGTCGTGGGCCGATGCGATCGGCCGCGATCTTCTCCGTGTCGAGCACTCGACACCCGGACGAACGAGGAGGATCTCTGATGCCAGCCGCAGACAGGTTATCCCCGGGCGCCGTGAAGCTGCTCCAAGAGCCGCAGCTCGCCCACTTCGTCACCCTCATGGCCAATGG